>JAYVRQ010000547.1:0-4027 GCA_043776145.1 Chthoniobacteraceae bacterium | reverse complement strand
GCGAAATCTCGCGCTCCGTTTGCTGCGCGACGAGCGCGAGCGGTTCCGCTCCGGCATCGCGCAGCACGCCGAGCGCGGGCGCGGAAATCTTCGGTTCGGCGGAGGGCGTCGCAATGTCCGCGACATCCACGGCGAGCCCGATGAGTCCGCCGATGAATCCAAGCTGTCCCAGCGCGAAACCCGCGCCGTGCCGGGCCACCCGTCCGGCGATGCGTCCGCCGGTCGAGTCCCCGCGCGCGCCGCCGGTCGAGGCATAGTTCACCGCGACGCTGCGCACGCCCGCGAGCTTGCCGCGCTTCGCCGGAGTCTGCGTGGCGCAGCCTCCCAGGCCGATGGCGATTCCGGCGAGCAGGGTGAAATGGAGGGGTTTTTGGAACATAAATTGGGAGCCTTACAGCGTGCGCCCGGTCGCTTGCAGCAGCGGTTCGAGATCCTTCACCAGCGCGGCGAAACTTTTGAAATCCACCTGTTGCTGTCCATCGCTCATCGCTTCGGCGGGGTTCGGATGCACTTCGATGAGCAGCCCGTCGGCTCCCATCGCGACCGAGCCTTTGCAAAGCGCCTGCACGAGATCGGCGCGGCCACAGCCCTGGCTCGGGTCGATGATGATCGGGAGATGCGATTCCTTTTTCACGATCGCGACGGCGGCGAGATCGAGCGTGTTGCGCGTGTAGGTCTCGAAGGTGCGGATGCCGCGCTCGCAGAAGAGCACGTTGCCATTGCCGTGCGCGAGGAGGTATTCGGCGGCGAGCAGCCATTCCTCGATGCGCTCGGCGAGGCCGCGCTTGAGCAGCACGGGCTTCCCGGTTTTCGCGCACTTGATGAGGAGTTGAAAATTTTGCGCATTCCGCGCGCCGACTTGGAGAATGTCGGCGACTTCAGCGACATGCTCGACGTGATCTTCGCTGAGAATTTCGGTGATGATTTTCAACCCCGTCTGCTCCTTCGCGAGCGCAAGCAGCCGCAGCCCTTCCTTGCCGAGCCCCTGAAATTCGTACGGCGAAGTGCGCGGCTTGTAAGCGCCGCCGCGCAGGATGGTCGCGCCCGCCGCCTTCACCGCGTGTGCGGTGCTGAGAAGCTGCTCCTCGCTTTCCACCGAGCACGGCCCGGCCATGAGCGTGAATTTCGCGCCGCCGACCGGCACGCCATCGACATTGATGATGCTATTCGCGGGATGCGATTCGCGGCTCACAAGTTTGTGCTTTTTCTGCACGGGCATCACCTTCTCGACCTGCGGCATCGCGGTGAGCGATTCGAGCGTGTGGTGCGTGCGCTCGTCGCCGATGGCCGCGATGACGGTGAGTTCCGTGCCGAAAATCGGGTGCGCTTTGTAGCCGAGCTTTTCGACTTCGGCGATGACTTCATCGACTTGTGCGCGCGGGGTGCCGGGTTTGATGACGACGATCATTGATGGGGAAAAAGTTGGGAGTTGAGGGTTGAATGTCGAGAGCCGCGGTTGGCGCGGGCGAGGCTTGTAGCCCGGCACTTGCTTTGACTCAACGAAAAGAAGGCGTTGTTTTGGATCGGCACTTGATCGAAAGACCGCACGGCTTTCAAATTCCAACTCTCAATTTTTCCCATGCAAGACTTCACGGCAGGCGCTCTTTCTGCACCCACAAATCGTCTCCGCACCTGCGGCGATCCGAAATTCGATCAGCGCATCAAGGACATCGTCCGCGACTGGGGCTGCGATGTGCCGCCGGAGTTGATCGAGGGAATCATGATTACCGCGCTGAAATTCGCGCGCGACAAAATCGGCGCGGCGGACATGAAACTCGCGAATCGCTCGCTGAACGAACTGCGTTACGCCTCGCGCACGTTTGCGCCTTACCGGCATGTGCGAAAAGTGTGCGTCTTCGGGAGCGCGCGCACCTCGCCCGATGCGGGCGAATTTCTCGCGGCGGAGGAGTTCACGAGGAAGATGCGCGAGCACGGTTACATGACGATCACGGGCGGCGGCGACGGCATCATGGGCGCGGCGCAGCGCGGAGCCGGACGCGATTTTTCGTTCGGGCTGAACATCCGGCTCCCCTTCGAGCAGCGCGCGAACGAGACGATCCACGGCGACGAGAAGCTGATTAACTTCAACTATTTCTTCACGCGAAAGCTGAACTTCGTGAAGGAGTCGCACGCGATCGTGCTGTTCCCCGGCGGCTTCGGGACAATGGACGAGGGCTTCGAGGTGCTGACGCTGATGCAGACGGGCAAGGCGCGCATTTTCCCGCTCGTGCTCGTGGATAAACCGGGCGGCACGTACTGGCAGACGCTTTTCAAATTCGTGACGGACTACCTGCTGAATCTCGGCCTGATCTCGAAGGACGATCTCAATCTTTTCCACGGCGCGGCCAACGTGGACGACGCCATCGCGCACATCCTCCAGTTTTACAAAAACTACCGCTCATACCGCTGGGTGGGAAACCGCATGATCGTGCGCCTCACGCACCGGATCACCGACAGCGCCGTGAAAAAACTCACCGCGGAATTCGCCGATGTGGTCGCAAGCGGCGAGATCGAGCAAACGAGCGCGCTGCCCGAGGAAGCGAACGAACCCGAAATCGCGGATCTCCCGCGCCTCGTCTTCACGCCGCACCGCCGCAATTTCGGACGCATCCGCTGCCTGTTCGACGGGATCAATCTCGCCGACTGCGAATAGCGCGCGGCAGCATGTTCCGGGTAGCACGCTCGTCCCGAGTGTTGGTTTTGGCGTCCCGCCAAAACGAACTTCCCTGCCGTGCCGATACGACATCAGGTGAGCGAAATCTGAAACCGCGCATTTTGAAAGTCCGCGAAGGCGGGACGCCTTCGCCAACAGTCCGGACGAGCGTGCTACCCGGACACGCCGCGCGCCTGCTGTCAGACAAATGCTGACACTATTATCGGCGCACTGGCTCTTTCATCCCGCAAGCCGTTGGCCGAAATGAGCGCCGCTTTGATAAACAATTGCCACCAGCTTTCAGACTTCCTGAGCGGTTCCCGCGATTCGCGGTTTGTTTATCCCGATCCCCCATCGGCCTAGCACGTTCACTTTCCTCCCCGACGAAAGCCCGCTTCGGCATTGGTCGAAGCGGGCTTTCCTTTTTTCCGAACTGGACGCATTAAAAAACGCCAGTTCGTTCATTCCCATGCACCTGCCATTTTATTTCCGCGCCGCGATTTTCGCCTTCACCTTCGCCGTGACCGCCGCCGCGCAGGTGACGGTGAAATCCACGAACTACGTCATCGTCGCGCCGGGGACGCACCTGCTGCCGGAGCGCCAGGCGCAGCTCGAATGGTCGGCCCGCGTTTTCGAGATCCTCTTTGGCGTGCGTCCGCCGCGCGGGCGCGTCGTGCTCACCGATGCGCCGCGGGACAGCGCGGTGAGCCTCAGCGGCGAGGCGGCGGCGCTCGTGAACACCATCCCGCTCACGCCGCAGCCGCCGGCGGCGGATGGCTCGGTGTGGAATCTTTCGTGGTTTATCAGTGATCGCGCGGTCAGCGGGCGCGGGCCGATTTTCAGCGCGCTCACGCACGAGGCCGCGCATCTGCAACTTGTGCTCACGGTGAATTTCAACGCGAGCCAGGAATTGAAGGACAGCTACAACGGCTACGGCTCATTCCTGCCCGACTGGCTTGATGAAGCGGTCGCCGTTTTCCACGAGCCCGAGTCGCTCAAGCAGGTGCGCAGAAAGCGTTTCAATCCGGTCGTCCACATTCCGTTTCGCAATTTTTTCACGATGAGCCATCCCGGAACTCCGGCAGGACCGCGCGTGGTCCGCATCGAGGCAAGCACGCCGGAGGAGGCGCGGAAAAAATTCGCCGCGTTCAAGGAGGGACAGCGCGCGGCGTTGCAACAGACCGCCGAGGCGCTGGGGAATGACAAAGTTCTGGTGGACGCATTTTACGGCCAGGCACTCGCCGTCATCGAATACCTCACCGCGCGCGGCGGACTGCCGTTTTTTCGCTTCGTCGTCCTCGGGCAAAACGCGGGGAAATCCTTCGAGCAAATCCTGGCCGAGTGGCCGGCGAAGCGGAAGGAAATCGAAACGCA
>JAYVRQ010000546.1:0-14427 GCA_043776145.1 Chthoniobacteraceae bacterium | reverse complement strand
AAAATTCGCATCCGCGATCCGCAGCCCGCCGAGCGTCGCGCTCGCGCCGTTCACGAGCAGCACGCCCGCCTGCCATTCGCTCGTGGAAAGGGGCGACGCGACGACTTGCGAGCCCGCGCCGCTGACCGTCATCGACACCGCCGAATTCGTCCGCGCGAGGTGCAGCGATCCGCCGCTGCTCAGCAGCCCGCCGCTATTCACGTTGATGATCGCCAGCGTGTTGTTCCCGCCTTCCCACTGGAAATCGCCCGCCGTCGTGAACGTCGAACCCGCCCCGTTCACGGTGAGGTTCGCGCGATTGAGCTGCTGAAAAAGTCCCGTGATAATCGCGTCGCCGCCGTTCTGCACCGTCAGCGTCGTGTCCTGCGCGAGCGTCAGCGTGCCTGCGCCGTTGCGCGTGAGCTGGCCGCCGTTCACGAGCAGATTTCCGTTCGCGTTGTAGGTGCCGCCGTTGATCGCGATGGTGCCGGTGGCGTTCACCGTCGCAGTGCCAGTGCCAGCGTTGAAGGTGCCGCTGTTTTGCAAAGTCATCGTGGCCGGGGCGAACAAGGAAAAGCCGAGATTCAGAGTGCTCGCGCCGCCCAGTGTCATCGCCGAACCCGCGCCGTCGATTGTGAGCGAGGCGCTGCTGCCGCCGCCACCTGTCGCCATGCTCAGCGACCCCGCTGAAACCGTCGCGCCGGACAGGATATTGACCGTGGCTGAAGTGCCGCCGACGGAAGTCGCCGCAACCAAAAGGCTGCCCGAAAAATTGCCCGTCGCCGCGTTGGAAAAGGTCACGATCGCGGCGCTGCCGACGCCCCAGTTGCTCACATTGCCCGAACTCGCCGCCGAGCCTGCACCATCCACGATGAGCGTCCCCGCGCCATTCGTCCCGACGTTCAACGAACTGAACGACGAGACGCTGCCGCCGCCCAGCGCACTCACCGTCGAGCCGCTCGCCACGGTCAGCACGCCCGAGGTTTGGAACGTCGAGCCCGCGCCGCTGGCGGTGATGTTCCCGCCATTCGTCGTCGTCGTGCCGGTCGCGTAGCTGCCCGTGAAAAGCGCATCGCCGCCAATCTGCATCGTCAGCGTTTTGCCCGTCGCCAGCGTGAAGACGCCCGTCGCATCCCGCGTCAGCAGCCCGCTCACGGTCGTGCTCCCGTTCGCGTTGAACGTCCCTCCCGCGATCACCACCGCGCCCGTCACGCCGACGGTGAACGAGCCCGTTCCGCTCGTGAAAGTGCCGCCGCTCTGCACATTCAGCGTGGCCGTGCTCGCGGCCGCCGTGCCGAGCGTCGCCGTCCCCGCGCCCGTGATCGTCAGCGCCGAATTCGCCCCGGTGATCGTCGCCGTCCCGGTGCTCGGCACCGCGGAATTGGCCATCGTCAAATTCAGCGCGCTCACGGTCGCCCCGCTCTGCACGAGCAGCGTCCCGCTCGACAGCCCGGTGAGCGAAGTGCCGAGGCTGATCCCACCGAACGTCCCCGTACTGGCACCGCTGAACGTCAGCGAACCCGTGTTCCCATTCGTGCCGACGCTCAAGTTTCCACCCGTGAAACTCGAGGAACTGCCCACCGTCGCCGTGCCATTCCCGCTGGTGCCGATGTTGATCGCTCCCGCGCCGCTCGACACCGCGCAGGCTCCGTTTTCCGTCAGCGTGCTGCCGCCATTGATCGAGAGCGTCGAGGTCGTGGTCAGCGTCGAGCCCGCGAAGCTCAAGGCGATCGTCGAGGCCGTCGCGTTCGTGAAAGCGCCGGTGATGACGACGTCCGCGCCGTTCTCGATCGTCAGCGTTTTCCCCGCCGCCAGCGAAAGCGTCGCGCCCGTCGCACGCGTGAGTTGCACGTTATCGAGCGTCAGGTTCTCGCCGATGTTGAAGCTGGCCGTCCCATTCACCGCGATGTTTGCGCCGCTGTCGAAAAGGTCCGCCGTCCCATCCGCCACCGTGCTGAGCGTGCCCGCATTCACGGTCACGTCCAAAAATGAAATGCTGATCGTCGGCGCCCACGACATCGTCCCGGTGCCTTGCTTGGTCACGGACGCGGAGGTGGTGCCGGAGATGTTGAGAAAACTCGTCGCCGCGCTGCCATCGACGGTCAGCGCGGCGCTTTGCAGCGCGACTCCATTCGTGAAAGTAAGCCCGCCGCTGGCCGCGTTGATCGTCGGAGTCGCCGCATTGCTGAGGTTCACGGAATTCGTGAACGTCATCGTGTTCGTGTCGTTATTCGTGATGCCGCCCGCGCCGATGTTCAGCGTCGTGCCGCCGATCGTGAACGCGCCCGCCGTGTTGTTAAAAGTGACGCTGTTCGCGCTCAGCGTCGCGCTCACATTCGGCGTGAGCCGCACCGCGCCCGCGAAGACCAAATCCGTGAGCAGGATGTCGCTGACCGGCGCGGTGTTATCGAGCCAGTTGAGATTCGTGGAGAGATTGTTGTCCGCCCCACCGCCGTCCCACGTTTCGGTGACGGCGAAAAGCGACGGCGCGAGGAGGAGGGCGATGGTGGTGGTGAGGAGGCGCGGGGTTTTCATAGTGAAGCAGTGAGAGCGTGATTTTCAGTTGGCGCGCGGAGCAGGTGTTCCGGGGAGCGCGCGCGTCTCGCGTGCTGGCGAAGGCGTCCCGCCTTCGCGGACTTTTTTCCGCGTTCGTTTCGGCAAGAGCGCCACACCCGCAGAACCGATCAGCGTGTCTGCATGTGCGGCGCTCTTGCCGCGATTGAAAGCGCAAGGAAGTTCGTTTCGGCGGGACGCCGAAACCAGCACGCGAGACGCGCGCGCTCCCCCGAAGCCGCGGCCTCGCGCTCCGAGTAGAGCGAGCGCACTCAGCAGCAGCGCGCCGATGCCCGGCTCGGGGACGACGCGGAGCTGGCCGGTCGTTTGCAGATTCGTCGCGTCCCATTCGAGGCCGCCGGCCAGTGCGGGCAGGTCGATCGCATCGAAGCTGCCCGCGAAATTCCCCGCGTCGATGAGATCGAACGTGTCGCCGAAGTGCGGCGCGAAGCCGGCGAGCAGCGCGACTTCGAGCGTGCCGTCGGCAAACAAGGTGCCGCCGACATTCACGCGGTCGTACTGCGATCCCGCGAGCAAGCCGCCGATTTCCAGAAACAACGACGAGGCACTGCCGAACACGACATCGCCTTCGTACAAAACCGACGCGGGCGAATTTCCCGGACGCAGATCGCCGTTGAAATAGATCGTGCCCGTTCCCGTGAACGAACCCGCGCCGCTTTGCGCGCCGAAGAACACCGTGCTGCATCCCGCGCCGGTGAAAATCTCCAGGCCGTTGTGAATCACGTCGTCGTAGAAGGTCGTCACCGTCCCCGCGCCGCTCGTCACGATGCGCGCGCCGCTACTGTTCGTCACATCGCCGAAGACATCCGTGGTCCCGCCGGAGAAGGCCAGCACGCCTTGATTCGTGAGCCCGTTCGTGCGTAGCGCGCCGCGGCCGGAGATGAAGCCGGTCGCGCCGTTGGTGATCGCACTGGTGAATTCCAGCGTGCCGCCTTGCAGCGACATCGTGCCCGCGTTCGCCGCGATCGTGCCGGTGAAGGTGAGCGTTTTTCCAAGCTCCGCGCGGAGTTGTCCGCTCGCGCTGTTCGTCACGGGTTTGCCGATCGTGCCGTCGCCGGTGATGAGGCCGGTGTTCGTGATCGCGCCCGCGCCGCCGAACGAGCCGACGCCGTTTTGCAGCGTGATCGTGCCCGCGTTCGTCACCGCGCCCGCATCGAACGAAAGCCCGCCCACAAACAAGCGCGAGCCGGCGGCATTGTTCAGCGTGCCGGTGAAATCGAGCACGCCATCGCGATGATCGATCGTGCCAGTGTTGGTGATCGCGCTGCCGGAAAAGCTCCCGCCATTCACGCGAAGCAGCGCACCGTTTGCGACGGTCGTCGTGTTCGTCACCTGCAAATTCGCACCAACGCCGAGCACCACGTTCGCGCCGAGCGCGCCCGTGCCGATGTTGAATCCGCCCGCGCCGGTGATCGCGACCGTGCCGCTGTTGAAGGCGAGGATGCCGTTGTTCACGAGCGCGCCGGTGCCGAAGGTGCCGCCGTTCAGCGTGAGCGTGCGGAAGGCGTCGATGGTCGTCGTCGCGGTCGTGGAAAAACGGCGCGTGGCATCGAGCGTGAGATCGCTGCCGAGCAAGCCGCCGAGGCCGACGGTGAAATTATCGACGATGTTCAGCGCGCCCGTGTTGAAATTGAGCGCGCCGCCATTGCGCAGCAGCGGACCCGCGAGCGTGAGCGTGCCGCCGTTGATGTTGATGGTGCCCGTCGCGTTCAAACTTACGTTGCCCGTGCCGCTCGTGTACACGCCGCCGTTGCTGATGTTCACCGCGGCCGTGGTGTTGCCCGCGCCGGTGTTGCCCGAGCCGATGCCAAACGTGCTCGCGCCGCCTTGCGTGTAGGTGGAACCCGCGCCGGTGACGTTGAGCGTGGCCGTGTTTACAAAAGCGGCGAGCACGGTCGTCCCGACATTGGTGGTCGTCGCGGTGATGTCCGCCCCGCCTTGCACCGTGAGATTTGCCGGGATGCCTAGGACGCCCACCTGATCGGGATCGACGGACACATTGAGCAGCGTCCCGAGGCTGCCCGTGTCGAAGGTCATGCTGGCATTGCCCACGACGATCGCGCCCGCATTCACCGTGAAGGTCGAAGTGCCGCCCGAGACGGTGACGTTATCCGCCGGGGTGCCACTGCCGACGGTGTAGCTCCCCGCGGTGAAACTGCCGCCATTCGAGACGCTGAGTGCGAAATTATTTCGAGTCAGAACGAAGCCGCTGAAAGACGCGGTCGAGCCCGCGCCGGTGACGGTGAGCCCGTTGTTCGTGTTGTTGAAATTTTGCCCGCCGGCGAAATTCAAATGCCCGCCGGCCTGCACGGTGATGGCGCGATTCAAGGCGAGGACAAAGGTGCCCGGGATGTCGCGCGTAAAGTTGCCGCCGACGAGCGTCAGATTTCCGTTCGCGTTGAACGTGCCGCCGGTCACGTTGATCGCGCCGGTTGCGTTCACCGTGGTCGTCGAGGTGCTCGTCGAGTAAGTCCCGCCGTTCTGCACGTTCAGCGTCCCCGTGCTGCCGCTGCCCGCGCCGATCGAGGCGACACCGCTGCTGATCGTCAGCGCCGATCCCGCGCCGTCGATCGTCGCCACACCCACCGCATTGCCGCCGCCATTCCCGAGAGTGAAGCCGCCAATCGTGGAGGTGACGCTCGCGCCGCTTTGCACCAGCAGCGTGCCGTTCGTGCCGAGGCCGGTGGAGTTCGCCACGTTCAGCGTCGAGACACTGCCGGTGTTCCCGTTGCTGAAGGTCGCGAAGCCCGTGTTGCCGCCCGTGGCGATATTCGTAATGAAGCCGCTGAAGCTCGAGCCCGCGCCATCCACGACGAGCGTGCCATTTCCCGCAGTGCCGATGAACACCGTGTTCGTGTTGCTGATGCTGCCGCCGCTCAAAGCATTCAACGTCGAGCCGCCATTCACGATGAGCACGGTCCCGATCGTGAAGGTCGAGCCCGCGCCCGTCACCGTGATCGTCGAGGCGGTGGTGTTGGAAAAGCCGCCCGTCACATTGAAGTCGCCGCCATTTTGCATCGTCAGCGTTTTCCCTGCGGCGAGCGTGAAGGCCCCGTTCCCGTCGCGCGTCATCAGGCCGTTCACGATCATGCTGCCATTCGCGTTGAAAGTGCCGGGGCGATCGCGACGGTGCCCGTCGCATTCACGGTGATCGTCCCCGTGGCGCTGTTGAAAGTGCCGTTGTTTTGCACGTTGAAATTCGCCGTGCTCGCGCTCGCTGCGCCGATCGTCGCCGTGCCTGCGCCCACGATCGTCAGCGCCGAGTTCGCGCCGTTGATCGTCAGCGTGCCGGTGTTCGCCGCAGCCGAATTCGCCATGTTGAGGTTGCCGTTGCCGGTCACGACCGCGCCGCTCTGAATGTTCAACGTGCCGCTGGTTCCCACGGTGCCCGTGTTGTCCAGGTTCATGGTGACAAAGGAGCCCGTGCTGCTGTTGCTGAAGGTAAGCGAGCCGGTCGCGCCGGAGAGCCCGACATTGAGCGTGCCGCCATCGAGCGACGACCCGCTGCCATCCACCGTCACCGTCCCGTTGCCGCTCGTGCCGATGGACACCCCGCTGCTGCCCGCGTCCATCTTGCCGCCCGATTGCACGAAGGTCGCATTGCCGGAAGCCAGCGTGAGCGTCGAAGTGGTGGTGAACGTCGAGCCCGCGCCGGTGACGGCGATCGTGTTCGCCGCGCCTGCGGAAAACGAGCCGGTGATGATGGCGTCGCCGCCGTTTTGCACCGTGAGCGTTTTCGCCGCCGCGAGCGTGATCGCCGCGCCGGTCGCCCGCGTGAGCAGCGAGCCATCGAGCGTGAGGCTTTCGTTGATGTTGAAAACGCTCGTCCCATTCACCGCGATGCTCGCCGCCGCGCTGAACGTGTCCGTCGTCGCGTCCGCCACGGTGTTCACGATGCCGGCATTGATCGCGAGGTCGAGCGTCTGCGCGATATTCGGCGCCCACGTCATCGTGCCCGCGCCATTTTTGTTCACCGCGCCGCCGCCGAAGAAGACGCCAAATAAAAACGCGCCCGCGCCATCGAGCGCCAGCGTGCTCGTGCCGATGTTCACGTTGTTGTTGAAAGTGAGCGCGCCGCTCGCCGCATTGAAGCTCGCCGAAGCCGCGCCGAGCGTGATGGCGTTGTTGAAGATCTGCGTGTCCACATCGTTGTTCACGATGCCGCCCGCGCCGATGTTCAGCGTCGTCCCGCCGATGTTGAACGCGCCCGCCGTGTTGTTGAAGGTGATGCTGTTCGTGGAAAAGACCGCGCTCACATTCGGCGTGAGCCGCACCGCGCCGGCAAAGATGAGATCGGTGAGCGCGATGTCGCTGACGGGCGTGGTGTTGTCGAGCCAGGTGAGATTGGTGGAGAGGTTGTTGTCCGCGCCGCCGCCGTCCCAGGTGTCGGTGACGGCGAAGAGGGATTGGGTAAGCAGAAAGGCCATGGTGGTGGTGAGGATGCGTGGGGTTTTCATGGGAATCGGTGGTGGGTTGAATGGAATCGTGGGCCGGATTTTTTGAGCAGGAAGGTTGAAGGATGATTCGTTCGTTACGCGCGGGGAGATGCTGGGAACCGCGCCGCGCGGAACCGCTCGGAACGAATAGCCGAAAATCGCTCCGGTGGCGAAGCGAATGTCCTTCCCCGCAGGCGCTTCCGTTTGTCCGCATTTCTCCTATCCCGGCCTTTGCTGGAGCGCCTTCCCGGTCACTCCGTCCATTCGCCGGCGAAGAGCGCGACCGTCGCGGGATCGCGCAAATCGGCCAGCAAATCCGCGACGCATTTCACCTGCCCCGGCAGGATCGCGCGCGGGCAAATATCCGCGAGCGGCGCGAGGACGAAGCGGCGCAGATGCAGGCGCGGATGGGGAATGGCGATGCCGTCGCCCGCGAGCACGCGGTCGCCGAGGTAGAGAATGTCGAGGTCGATGGTGCGCGAGGCATTGCGCGGATGACGCGTGGGGCGGCCGAGTTGGACTTCGATTTTTTGCAAAGCGGAAAGCAGCGCGCGCGGCTCGCCGCCGAATTCGACTTCGAGCACGGCGTTCAAAAACGCACCCGCGCTCGCATCGGTGCCGACAGGTTCCGTTTCATAAACGCGAGAGGCCACGATGGGCGCGCGCACATTTTCGATTCGCAAAATCTCGCGCCGGGCGTCGCGCAGATGCGCGAGCCGGTCGCCGAGATTCGAGCCGAGGGCGATGGCGGCGCGCATTTAGCCGGCCTCGTCGATGACGCGCCCTCCGCAATGCGGGCAGTGCCGGCTTGCGATGACGATGGAGCGCACCGACGCGAGTTCGCCGGCACAAGCCGGACAGCGAATTCCAAATATGCGGTCGTGGCGCCGGGCGAGAGGGATGAGCAATACGAAGGCAATCGTCAATGGCACCATCAGCGGCATCACTGCGATCCAGTCGGCAGTGTTTGGATCGAGGCGCGCTTCCAGCCAATCTTTCGCGCGCTGGTAAAAGAGCATCCACAACAGCCCGATGAGACACGCCACGGCGATCGGCCTGCATGGGTCAACCGACCGCCGGTGATAGACACGCGCCGCTTCCCTAAAGTCGGACAGGGTCATTGCTCGTCGCGTGTTTGGCTAACTCTTCAGCCCCAGCACATCCTGCATGTCGTAAAGCCCCGGCGGCTTTCCCACTGCCCACTGCGCCGCCCGCAGAGCCCCGCGGGCAAAGGTTTCGCGGCTGGAGGCCTTGTGCGAAAGCTCCACGCGCTCGCCCTGCGCGGCGTAGATGACGGTGTGATCGCCGACCACGTCGCCGCCGCGGATCGCGTGGACGCCGATCTCCGCGTCGGTGCGTTCCCCGACGATGCCCTCGCGACCGTGGCGCGTGTCGGTGTGGTAGGAAAGTCCGCGCGCTTCCGCCAAAATCTCCGCGAGCTTTTTCGCGGTGCCGCTCGGCGAATCTTTTTTCAAACGATGGTGCATCTCGACGACTTCGAGATCGAACGATGGGCCGAGAATTTCCGCCGCCTTGCGCGTGAGCCAGAAGAGCGTGTTGACGCCGATGCTGTAGTTCGGCGCGAAGACGACGGGGATCTGCGCGGCGGCGTGATTGATCGTGGCGAGTTGCGCGTCGGTGTGGCCGGTAGTGCCGACGACGCAGACTTTGCGATGCTCGACGCAGCGGGCGAGCACGAGTTCGAGCACGTTCGGGCTGGAGAAGTCGATGACGGCATCGCAGCCCGGCACGGCCCCCGCGAAGTCGTCGCCCGCGTCGATTTCCCCCGCGACTTCGAGCGCGGGATCGCTTTTCGCGCACGCGATCAGCATCTGGCCCATGCGGCCTTTCGAGCCGTTGATGAGAACGCGGAGCGGGGTCGTCATTTAGGAAATGAGGTGAAGGTTGCGGAGCGTGGTTTCGAGTTTCGCGCGAGTGGCGTCGGCCATTTCGCAAAGCGGCAGGCGCACGTCCGGCAGCATCTCGCCGCGCAGGGCGAGCGCGTGTTTCGCGGGGACGGGATTCGGCTCGATGAAGAGATCCTTGAAGAGCGGATACCAATGAAAGTGCAGCCGGCGCGCTTCGTCGAATTTGCCGTCGAGCGCGGCATTCACGAGATCGGCCACGGCACGCGGGACGATGTTCGACGCGACGCTGATGACCCCATTCGCGCCCGCGCCGATGAACGGCAGCGTGAGCGAATCGTCGCCGGAAAGAATCGTGAACGACTCCGGCAGCACCGCGCGCAGCGCACTCACGCGCTCGACCGATCCGCCCGCCTCCTTGATCGCCACGATGTTTGCGCACGCCTTCGCGAGACGCACCACGGTTTCCACCGCGATCTCGATCCCGCAGCGTCCGGGGATGCTGTAGAGAATGATCGGCAGCCTGCTCGCCTCGGCGATTTTTTGGAAATGGCGGAAGAGCCCTTCCTGCGACGGCTTGTTGTAATACGGCGCGACTTGCAGCGTCGCATCGCACCCCACGCGCTCCGCTTCCGCCGTCATCTGCACGGCCTCCGCGGTCGAGTTTGAGCCCGTGCCGCCGATCACCTTGCAGCGTCCCGCCGCCGTTTTCACCGCGAGTTCGATGACGCGCATGTGTTCCTCGTGCGTGAGCGTGGGCGACTCGCCGGTGGTGCCGACCGGGACGATCCCCGTGACGCCGCCCGCGACCTGCCCCTCGATGAGCCGCGCGAACGCCGCTTCATCGACCCGATCGTTTTGGAACGGCGTAACGAGAGCCGTGAAGGTGCCTGCAAACATAAATAGGGCGGCGTTTCTAAGCGCATTCCCCGGCATTGGACAGGAAAGATTTGCGACCGCGCCGGGCGGCGGCGGTCTTTGAATTTCCACGAAGCCCGCCGTTCAACTTTCGACTTTCCCGCCCGCCCGCGTCTCCACCCACCGCGCCCAGAGCCAGCACAAATCGGAAAGCCGGTTGAGATAACGCACGATCTCCGGATTCACCCCGCCGAGCGCCACGACCGTCCGCTCCGCGCGACGGCAAATCGTCCGCGCCATGTCTAGCGCCGCCGAGGCCGGCGTTGCGCCGGGAGTCGCCCAGCCGTCGTAGGAAATGCGGTGATTTTTTTCGAGGTCGTCGATGTGCGCCGTCAGCCCATCGACCATCGCCGTTTCCACAAACTGAAACCCGCCCGCCGTGTAGCGCGCACGATCTTCCGGCGCGACGGCGAGTTCGCCCATCAGCACCACGAGTTCCTTTTGAATCGCGAGTATTTTTTCCGTCACGAACGGCGCGGGCAGCGCCGCCCGCGCCACGCCGAGCGCCGCATTGAGTTCATCCACCGCGCCATTCGCCGCGATGCGCGCATCCGTCTTTGGCACACGCCGCCCATACATGATCGCCGTCGTGCCGTCGTCGCCTGTCTTGGTTGCAATGGACATGAGGCCGCCAGCGTCCACGGCGCGGCGGAGGCGTCAAGAAAACCCGACGTTTTTCATTGCCCGCGAGGACGTTCTACTCGACATATCCGCCCTTTTATCCCCACGCCTTTTACCGTCACGGACCCGAATCATGTTTATCGCTGTAAGTTTTTTTGAGGCATCCGGCATGTCGCTCTCACTGGTTTGCGCCGGAGTGGGACTCGCTTTCGCGCTCTATCTCATCAAGTCGATCGTCGCCTCCCCGGCGGGCAATGAGCGCATGAGGGAAATCGCGGGGGCCATCGAGGAAGGCGCGAAGGCTTATCTCGGGCGGCAGGTGAAATCCATCGCCGTGATCGCCGTCGCCATCACCGTGCTCGTCGCGTGGTTCAAGGACAAGGAGACGGCCATCGGTTTCGTGCTCGGGGCGGTTTGCTCGCTCGCCGCGGGTTTCATCGGAATGCGGATCGCCGTGCTCGCAAATGTCCGCACCGCGCAGGGTGCGACCGTGAGCCGCAAGAAGGCGCTCGCCGCGGCGTTCAACGGCGGCGCGGTCACGGGGCTGCTCGTGGTCGGGCTCGCGCTGCTTTCGGTCGGCACGTTCTGGCTCGTGATGAATAAATGCAGCCCGGACAAGGCGCTCTCCAGCCTTGTCGGCGTGGCGCTCGGCGCGTCGCTCATCTCGGTGTTCGCGCGGCTCGGCGGCGGCATTTACACGAAGGCGGCGGATGTCGGCGCGGACCTCGTGGGGAAGGTCGAGCAGAGCCTCGATGAAGACGATCCGCGCAACCCCGCGACCATCGCGGACAACGTGGGCGACAACGTCGGCGACTGCGCGGGCATGGCGGCGGATGTTTTTGAAACGTACGCCGTCTCGCTCATCGGCGCGGTGCTCGTGGGCGCGCTCACCGTCGGCCTCGGCGCGCCGGTCATTTATCCTTTCGTCATCGGCGGTCTCGCGATTCTCGCCTCCATCGCCGGCGTGATTTTCGTGAACGTGACGAACCTCAAGCCCGCCTCCGCGCTCATGGGCGGCGTGCTGTTCAGCGGCTTGCTGTGTGCGGCGATGTTCTATCCGATAACGACCTCGATGTTCCCCGACGGGCTGAAAGTGACGGACATCCTCAGCGGAGGAACGCAGATGTTTTCCGCAGGCCAAATTTACTTCGCCGCCGTCGTCGGCCTGCTGATGACCGGCATCGCCGTGCTCATCACGAACTACTACACATCGACCGAATACAGCCCCGTCCGGAAGATTGCCACCGCCAGCGAAACCGGCCACGCGACGAACATCATCTGCGGTCTCGCCACCGGCCAGTTTGCGACCGCGCTGCCGGTGATTTTCATCAGCGCGAGCATCTGGATCAGCTATGCAAACGGCGGGCTCTACGGCATCGCGATTGCCGTCATGGCGATGCTTTCGATGTCGGGAATCATCATCTCGCTCGATGCCTTCGGACCCATCACCGACAACGCCGGCGGCATCGCCGTGATGAGCGGACTGCCCAAGGAAGTGCGCGCCATCACCGACGATCTCGACGCCGTGGGGAACACGATGAAAGCCGTGACCAAAGGCTACGCCATCGCCAGCGCCGGGCTCGCCGCCATCGTCCTCTTCGGCTCGTATTTCGTGGATTTGAAACATCACCTCGAAAGTCCCGCGAGCCATCTGCACCTCAATGCCGCGCAAATTGAAAACGTGCTCTCGTTTTCCCTCAAGGATCCGAAAGTCATCATCGGCCTCTTTATCGGCGGACTGCTCCCCTATTTGTTCAGCGCCTTCAGCATGAGCGCCGTCGGTCGCGCGGCGGGCGCGGTCGTCACCGAAGTCCGCCGCCAGATCGCCGCGAAGCCCGGCATTTTGAAAGGCACCGACACGCCGGACTACGGAACGTGCGTCGATATCGTGACGAAGGCCGCTTTGAAAGAAATGATCGTCCCCGCGCTGCTCCCGCTGCTCGTCGTCATCGCCGTCGCCGCGATGCCCGATGGCGCGAAAATGCTCGGCGGCGTGCTCGTCGGCAGCATCGTCACCGGACTCTTCATGGGCATCTCGATGACCAGTTCCGGCGGTGCGTGGGACAACGCGAAAAAGTACATCGAAGAAGGCCATCACGGCGGCAAAGGCAGCGAAGCCCACAAGGCCAGCGTCACCGGCGACACCGTCGGCGATCCTTACAAGGACACCTCCGGCCCCGCCATCAACCCGATGATTAAAGTCGTGAACATCGTCGCGATTCTCATCATCCCCATTTTCTTCTAGGAGAAACCCGGCGTGCCGACGCCTTTCCAAACTCTGGCCGGCAGCGGCGTGCCCCTGCTCATCATCGGCAGCCACGCCGTGAACGCCCACGGCTGCCCCTGCGAGCACCGCGAACTCGAATGCGCCCTCGCCGCCGCGAACGAAACGCGCCTCGCTGAATACCTCGGATTGGGCGGATGGAACATGGTCTATCGCACGCAATTCTTCGCCAAATACCGCCTGCTCAGCACCGGCACCCCGGTCATCAAAGCGATGTTCCTCGACCCCGTGACCTTCGAGCGCCTCACGACCGGCGGCTTCGATTTCGCCTTCGACAACGCGACCCTCCGCGTCCCCTCGCTCCTGCACGTCGTCGCCATGAAATTGCAGTCCGTGAAAAACGAGCCGCACCTTGAGATCGACGAACTGCCCCAAATCCTCGCACTGCTGCGCGCGAACCGCGCAAGCTGGAAGCCCGAAGATTTGACCCAGGCCTGCGACCGCTTCGGCCCCCCGGAAATCGGCCTGCGCCTCCTGCCACGCCTCGCATCCTGATCCCCGTTCGGAGTTTTCAATTCCGCTTAATCTGGATCCCAGTTTCTTCGAGAACCGTGCCTGTCGCGAGCCAGAGTTGCGTGATCGCTTTGTTCAGTTCGGTGCGTGCGCCGAGTTCGCGACTGCGCGCGTCGTAGAGTCGGCGCTGGGTTTCGATCAGGTCAAAGCCGAAGCCGCGCAGGGAACCTTGCGGATCGAGTCCCTGATCGAGCAGGGTAAAGGCAATGCGGACGGCTTCTTCGTTGAGGCTGGTAGTCTGCCGCGCGGTTTCGAGCCGCTGCCGCAGGGTCTCGATGCGGCTAATGACCGTATCCACGTCGATGCTCACCGTCTGCTCGATCTGTTTGATTTTGATGAGCGCCTGCTCCTTGAAGCCATTGATGACGCCGAGTTGCGCGCGGCTTTGCATCCCACCGAGCGGGATGGAAAACTGGAGCCCGAGCGACCATTCGGGAGCCTGGGTGTGATAGGCTTTCTGCCGCGCCGTCGCCCAATCGAAAGCCAGTCCATTGTAGCCATAGCTACCCACTAAATCTAACTGCGGCCAAAGCTGATTCTTCGCGAATTTCAGCCGGATGTTTTGTATCTCCGCCTCGGTGACGGCGGCGCGGTAGTCGAGCCGCTTCGCAAAGGCGGCGGCGAGGAGCGCGGGACGGTTGATCTTGGGAATGGGTATGTCGGGCAGCGCCTGCGGTACGAAGACGCGGCTGCTGCCGAGCTTGTAGTCATCGAGGATGAGGCGCTTGAGAAGGAACTGGCGCTCCATGAAAAGATTCTTCGAGGCGAGCAACTGCTCGCGATCCTGCGACACGGCGGCCCGTGCCTGCTGGGTTTCAAAGGGAATGCCGAAACCGAGTTCGACGCGGCGTGAGAAGCGGTTGACGAGTTTTTCATCGGCGTCGATGGCATCCTGCTTCACCGCGAGATCGGCGAGGCCGAAGAGCATGTCGAAGTAAGTGGCCATGACCTGCTGCGCCGTGTCACTTAGCCGTTTCTCCCAAACCATCTCGGAAATCTTCACGTTGATCCGCGCCACGCGCAGGTCCGCAAGGTTCGCATTCGGGCCAAAGTCCTTGAGCAAGGGCTGCCGCACTTCCAACCCACCAAACGCAGTGAAGAACGGAATGACGGTGCGCGTGTCGCCGTCGAACGTGCTGCGAATCTTCGACTGCCGCGCGCTGATCTGCATCCGCGTGCCGAGCGGCGTGCGAAGCTGAATGCCGGATTCGATGCGATCCGCGTCCTGATCGAAGAT
>JAYVRQ010000545.1:0-4043 GCA_043776145.1 Chthoniobacteraceae bacterium | reverse complement strand
ATGGCTGCGCGTGCATCCCCACGACCGCGCGGGCGCGCGCCGCTTGCTCGATGGCATCGTCGCGCATCTCGATCATGCCTGCATCGGCTCGATCAGCGAAGCCTTCGACGCCGAAGAGCCGCACACGCCCCGCGCCTGCATCGCCCAGGCATGGAGCGTAGCCGAGGCGCTGCGCTGCTGGGTGAAGACGGGACCGGATTAGATACAACCGCTGCCGACCCTGCGGACGATTCTAAAGCATGAGCACGATCCCCGTCATCCTCGCGGTGCTTGCCATCGCACTCCTCCTCATCATGGTCGTCGCCAGGCAGTCGCCGCATGGCTACGAGGACACCGACGGCTTTCATTTTGGCAGGCGGAAATAGAGTGACGCGATCGAACGCGCCAAGATTGTTATCGCAATCGCCTTGGGTGCAGCGATGGCTTTCACCGCAAATCGGGGATGCGCCCGTAACCTACGAAATCGACTTTGGCTTTCTCGGGGTTCGACGGATCGGGGCGAGGCATTTTGAAGTCGAAAACACTCACGCCCCATCGCTGAATCCCATCATAGGATCTGCCATCGCTGGCTCCGAACATCACACGCTTCTTCGTCCGCTTTTCGGTGCCAAGGTAAAGCATCACATGGGTGATGGGAATCTCGCGTTCGATGGAATAGGTGCCGCTCCAAAACATCAAATCGCCGGGCAGCAAATCCGCGAACTCAAAACTCTCCGCGCTCTTGCTCACGACCGCGCGGAAGCCATCGCCCTTCCGCACCCACACATACTGCCCCGGCGAATCGCGCGGCACATCCGCGAGGCCGAAGCCCCGCAGCAAATAAAAGATCGTGCCCGAACAATCCATTCCTCCCTGAGCGGGATCGGCACTGCCGTAAGTATAGGTAAGGTTGAGTTTGGTGAGCGCGAGAGCGGCAGTTAGGAGTTGCTGCACACGCGGAGGTTGCGCGGCAAACTCCGCGAGATCCGCGGGCTCAATAGTGGCATTCGGCGCGCGATCCGGTCGTGAAGTGGGAGCGGGCGTGTTCGGTGCCGGTCGCGGGGTGGCCTTGGATTTTTGGCGTGGTGTCTGTGCGTAAAGGGATGCGGAAAGGACGAGCAGAAGCATCCCCGCGCCGCGCATCGTTTGCCTCACGGTGCCGTGTTGCTGGTGATGGTGTGCTGGCGCAAACGCTCGTTCAAGTTGACAAAGCTCTTCTGAAACTCACCACCCACCATCTTGTCGCAGTCCATGACCAAGCCCACGGCTTTAGCCATGAACGCGTTCCGGCCCGACATGCTCCAGGTAACAGCGGTCTGATTCCCGTCCGGCTTGAAATCGAACTCCGCCATGTTCGTCGCCGCAAATGGCTTGAGGAAGGCCAGCGTCATGCGGATGTAGGCATCGGGCCGGCTTTCGGTGATGGTCATGCTTCCTTCACCGGCCTGGTTATTCCCAGCCCAGGCGAGGCTCGCGCCGAGTCCAGCGGGCGGGCCGCTGAAGGTGAATTTTGCATTGGGGTCCATCTGCGCGAACGACGACCACTCGTTCATTTTGTGCAGGTCGTTGAATTGCTCGAACACGATGGCCGGAGGCGCGGCGATGGTCGCCGAGCGGCTGATGCGGAAGTCAGCGGGTTGCATGGCCGCGAGGATGAGGAAGACAACTACGATCGCCCCGAGGCCGATGAGGATGTATTTAATCATGGGTTGTTTTGGAGTTAGTGGTGGAATTTTCGACAATGGATTTCAAATCCGCCTCAAGCCATGCGCTTGCAGCCAAAAGGTGTTTCGCAGGGGAGTGGGTGTCTGCGCTTACGAAAGTACGACGAATTACAGATGACGGGTGGCGTTCGCGCCGGGATCGCTGACGAGCACGGCGACAGGGAATTCGGCCAGCACCTGATCGAGCAGCAGCGTTTCGCCGGCCTGCGTGCGGCCTGTGAAGACATCGCGCCACGGGCGCGCGCTGTTCTCCAGGAGCATGTGCGTATCGCGCCAGACGTCGCCGAGATGCGGAAACGAGAAGTGCGCGACCTGACGGGGAGCGACGACCATCAGTGTTTCGTTTTCCCACTGGCGCTGAAACGCGACCACCGAATCCGCAAAGTCCCCCTGCACAACGATGGGGCGGTATTTCCCCTCGGCAAAAAGCTGCGGATGCTCACGACGAAACGCGAGGAGGCGGTGGGTTGCGAAGAGTTTGATGCGGCCGTCGCGCCAATGTTCCAGCAGCTCGCGCGGCTCGGCGTTCGTCGTTTCATCGAGTCGCTGGCGGCGCAGTGCGTAATCGACGGGACGGCGGTTGTCGGGATCGACGAGGCTGAAATCCCACAGCTCGCTGCCTTGGTAAAAATCCGGCACGCCGGGGCAGGTGAGTTTCAGCACGGTCTGCGTCAGCGAATGGATCGCGCCGAGTTGGGCCACGCGCTCGGCTAGCGGCGCGATGCGTTGTGGAAAGCGATTGCGCGCGCCGGGCGCGAGCATGGCTGCGATGAACTCGCGCACGGCTTCGTCCCACGCGGTGTTCGGCTCCATCCAACTGCTGTTCACCTTCGCCTCGTGCAGCGCCTTCACCATGTAGTCTTGAATGCGCGCGATGAAGCCCGCGCGGTTTTCGTCGTTCAATCCCTCCAGCGGCCATGCGCCGAGGAGCGTCTGGTAAAGCAGATATTCTTCGTTGGCATCGGGCGCGGATTCGCCGTCGATGTCGCGGCGATGTTTGCGATTCAAAGTCTGCCAGCGGCGCGCGGCGCGGGCCCACTCGTCGGGCAATTCGGAAAGTGCGGCGAGGCGGGCGCGCACGTCTTCGCTGCGCTTCGTGTCATGCGTCGAAGTCGCGAGCAGACAGTGCGGGAACGTCGCGAGCCGCGCGGCGTTTTGCTGATGAAAGGATTCAATGCTCGCGCCCTTCGTATCGGGTTCACCGCCGACTTCGTTCAACGCTACGAGTCGGTTGAAAACGTAGAACGCCGTGTCCTCGACACCCTTCGCCGTGATCGGGCCGGTGCATTGCTGGAATTTTAGCACGAACGCGCGGCGCAATGTTTCATCGACAGGATGTGCGTTTTCCGCTGGAGGCAAAAGCACGTCGCGCAGGAACTCGAACACCGTGCGCTCCAGCGCGGGATTGCGGCGGCGCGCGAGGGCGATGGCGCGCAGGATCACGCGCGCATCCGACTCATGCGCGGGTTGCGTGGGATCGAGGTAGCTGCGATAGACCGGGAAGCACGCGATGACTTCGCGCACGGCAGTCGTGAGCGCGTTGAGCGTGAAGTCGCGATACCAGCGATGGCTTTCCGAAATGCGATTGAGCAGCGCGCCGAGCGTGTTCACTTCACTCGCCATCGACACCTGCATCACGAGCTTCTTGCTGCGATAGGCGACCTCGCGAAAATCCAGCCGGAAGCCAAGGAAGCGCGTGTAACTCGCGGCAAGTTGCGGCGCGTTGGCGGCGGCCACGAGTAACTGCACGAGTTGGTTCGCGAACTCATATCCCGTCGTCCCCTGCACCGGCCAGTCCGCGCGCAACTTTTCACCGGGGCCAAGAATTTTTTCCACAAGCACATACAACCCATCGCCTCCGCGCTCGCGCAGCCGCGTGAGATATTCGCCGGGGAGAGCGAGGCCGTCGATGTGGTCGATGCGGACGCCCGTGACATGTCCCGCGTCAATCAATTTAAAAAGCAACCGATGCGTGGCGTCGAAAACTTCCGGCAACTCCATGCGGATCGCAGCGAGCGTGTTCACATCGAAAAAGCGCCGGTAGTTAATCTCCTCCCCCGCCACGCGCCACGAACTCAGCCGGTAGGCTTGCGCGTTGATGAGCGCGTCGAGCCGGTCGAAGCGGCGCGGATTTTCGGGGTCGTGCATCTCGCTGACCGCGCGGTCAATCGCCGCCTCCAGATCCGGCATTTCCACGCAAAGACGTTTGAGCCTTTCGCGGGTCAACTGCCGCTCCCGCGCGCGCTCCAGCGCCGCCACTTTGGCCTGCGCGACATGCTCGATCGACAGGGTGATTCCCTTCAATTCCTGCGGCACGGAAGGCAGCGATTCCATCGCGCG
>JAYVRQ010000544.1:0-14476 GCA_043776145.1 Chthoniobacteraceae bacterium | reverse complement strand
CCCAAAAACGTCCCGCGTCTTTCATCTTTGGAGCGAGCGCGAGGGAGAGCGAAATCACGCCCGCATCCGCCGCGCCCGATTGCACGAACTGCGCGGCCTGCGCGACATTCTCGCCGAGCACGAGCTTCGCGCTTACGGCTTCATGCACGCCGAGCTTCTTGAGCGCCACGACCGCCGCCGCGCCGTACGGAGCGACGTCCGGATTCGCGATGGCGATCTTGCGCACGCCCGGATCGAGCAGCGTCTTGATGCCGAGTTGCGCGACATCGAGCTTCGATTCCTTCGGCACCCACACAACAAGATGGCCAATGGCGTAGGAAAAGAGCGAGTCCTTCTCCGCATTGCCGCGCTCGATGAGCTGGCGCGGAAATTTCACATCGGCGGAGAAAAAAATGTCGAACGGCGCACCATTGTCAATCTGCGCGAAGAGCGTGCCCGACGAGCCGTAGGTCGGCTTCGCATCGTGCTCCGGGTGCGCCTTGCGAAACTCCACGAGCACGTCGTCGAGCGCGAATTTGAGGTCGGCGGCAGCGGCGATGAGCAGCGGCTTGGGCGCATCCTGCGCATGAAGACCGCAGACGAACAACCCGGCGATCAGAATCAGGACGCGGCGGAACGTGTGGAGCGCGGGAAGGAAGCGTGTTGGATTCATGGGGCGTTTGTTTATTCACGCACCATCTCCGTTTGTCGGGATTCTTGCGCAATTTTTTTCACGCGGTCCCGCCCGCACGACGCGGCGCGTCTTATTTCCCAGCAGGCTCGCCGCCAGTCTCAGCGGGCAGCGACTTGTCTTTGAGCCACACGTATTCCTTCCACGCGCCTTCGTAGAGACGCACGTTCGGATAGCCAGCCACATGCTTCAGGTAAAAGCGCAGCAGGCTCCCTTCGCGCGAAGTGCCGCAGTAGCAGATGATGTTTTTGTCCGGCGTGATGCCGGCCTTTTCGAGTTCGGCCTTCGTTTCGGAAAACGGTTTGAACTTGTGCGTGTTGTCCTTCTCCATCAGCCGCGCCCAATGGAAGCTGATCGCGCTGGGAATGTGGCCTTTGCGCAACCAGATTTCGTCCTGGCCTTGGAACTCATTGATTGGGCGCGCATCGACCAGCACTTTGCCGGGCTGCCCTGCTTCTTCCACTCCGGCAGGTCGCCATCGACGATCTTGATGTTCGCGATGCCGTATTTTTCGAGGACGAACTGGACCATGCTCGCGCTGAGGATTTCGTCATTCGGCAGCACGTCGCCGGTGGCGTAAATGAGGTGCATCCGATCCTTGTCCACACCGGCGCGCAGCAGCAGCGTCCGGGTCAAATCGGGCGGCAGATATTGCACCGGCACGGCGTTCTCGGTGCCGCGCAGCGTGTCGAATTCGAGGTGATGCGCCGTCGGCAGATGACCGCGGAAGTAGTCCTTGTAACCGCCGCGCGTGTCGAGCACGACGGGGCGCATTTTCGCGTCGGGATTTTCGATGAGCTTCTTCGCCTCGGCGGGCGAGATGATGCCGATGTCCGCGGAAGCGACGTTCGCGACGAAGGCGAGGGCGAGGAGGAGTGTGGTGTGTTTCATGGTGGTTTGTGTGAAGTGAAAATTAAAAGCTGAGGACGAAGTTGGCCTTGAGCGTGAGCGACGGGCTCGTGCCGTCGCTGGGAAAATTCCCCCACGTTTCAAACACGAAGTATTTGCAAACCGGGATGAGCACGCCCGCCGAGTAGAGCCAGTCGTGGCTGCGCAGTTCGATCGCATCGGCGCGCACCGTGAAAAGATCCCGCATCCCGATTCCATCCCGCCTTTCCCCGACGAAATGCTTTTCCCATTGGCCGCGCTCTTGCCGTCCGGCGCGGAGTGCGACGCCGGGACGCGGAAAGTTTTTCGAGCCCGACGAACGGCAGCGCGGCGCCATCCTGCAAACCGCAGCCCGCGCGAACGCGGAACCAGCCGAGGTCTTGGCTCGCCGCCGCGTAGAAAAACTCGTCGCCCGCACGGGCGCGATCCTCGTCGCGAAAGGTGACATTCGCCGCGCCGATCGCGAGCGTCGGCAAGTGCTCGCCGAGCGGCACCGCGAGTTTGCCGTGGACGGCGACCGGACCGCCGCGGTCGGGATACAGATGACTCGCAAGACCAAACTCCGCCTTGGCGAATTTGAAATCGACGCCGGTCTTGAAGCCAAGATTCAGGTCGGCATCCGCGTCGCCGCCGACGGTGCTGAAAATCTGGAACACGAATGTTTCCTGCGGAACCGTGTCGGCGGTGGGGATGTTGTTCAGGCCGCTCGGCGTCGCCAGCGCGGCAGTGGTGGTGAAGAGGAGGGTGGCGAGGGAGCGGGTGAATTTCATAGAATGTGCGTATATGCGCTTAAAAGCATATTAAGCGCGGGATTGGCGTCGAGAACAAAATTGCCGCAAGCTCCCAGATTGATCCGTGAAAAAGGGTCGGCGAAATCCGGAAATCACACGCGCTACGCGGGTGAAAGTCAGCGCAATCATTCTTGCAGGCGCGAGTGCGTTATATCAGAAATCATATAACGATGAACACCACATTCCACCGCTGCCTTGCCCTTTTCCTTCCGCTGATTTGCGTCCGACCGGTTACAGCCGCCTCCATCACCATCGGCGCGGACAGGGACGCCGCGATTTTTCAGAATAACGTCAACAACAGTGCCGGCGGCGGACCCGGCATTTTTGCCGGCACGAATGCGAACAATTCACCGCGTCGCGCCCTGATTTCTTTCGATATGGGCAGCATTCCGGCTGGAGCCATCGTCCGGCAGGTAATCGCTCGATTTTCACCATCAGACTGGGGGAAGAAGCAGTGAATCGCTGACGCCGCAGTCCAAAGCCTTCGGCGACTAGCAGCGGCCCGGACTTCTTTCAGCAGGCTGACTAGGAAAATCGTTTCAGTCCTTCAGCAAGCGCCGGAGCCGCTTCCAAGCAGGCCCCGCCGCTGCCTCGCTCGCCGCCCGCATTTCCTGATACGCTGCAAACACCTTCCGTCCCGCCGCCGTCACTTGCGTGCCGCCCCCATCCCTGCCCCCGCGCGAGAGCACCACGAGCGGTTCTGCGAAATGCGCATTCATCGCGCGCACGAGGGCGAGCGCCTTCACGTAGGACATCTTCATCGCGCTGGCCGAACGATTCAGGCTGCCCGTTTCCAGCAGCGATTCGAGAAGCTGCGCCTTGCCGGGGCCGAAAGCATCGTCCTCCCCGCGTACGACGCGGAGGCGGACTTTGATGGCGAGTTGAGACGGCTCCGGCACGCTCTTGAATAGCCGTTGTCCAATGGCGCTGTCACGACACGTCTCGATTTTGCCATTGAGGCGTACGGTCATGTGTCTGTATGCACTTGCAAGCATATGAAACTTCCCCTGTTCCTCGTCCTCGTCGCCGCATCGTTTTTCACCGCCCGCTCCGAGACGCTGAAAATCAACGGCTCTACCACTGTCAATCTACCCGTCGCCGAGGCGGCGGAAATTTTGCGCGCCGAGCAGAAGCTCGACATCCAGGTGGACACGCAGGGCGGCAGCAGCGGCGGCATTTCCATGCTCGGCGACGGGCTCGTGCAAGTCGGCATGTCGTCGAAACCGGTGAGCGATGACGACCGCGCGAAGTATCCGGCGGTGAAGTTCAACGAGATCCACATCGGCGAGGATGCGGTGGCGCTCATCGTCTCGAAGGACGTGTGGGATGGCGGCGTCCACGCGCTGACGAAGCAGCAGATCAAGGACATCTATGAGAGCAGGATCACCAACTGGAAAGACGTGGGCGGCCAGCCGCATCGCATCGCTTTTTTCAACAAGGAGCCGGGCCGCGGGACGTGGGAGGTCTTCGCGCATTGGGCCTACGGAAATCCGAAAGCCGCGCCGCAAGTGAGCTTCCCCGAAGTCGGCGGCAACGAGGAGACGCGCAACAAAGTCGCCTCGACACGCGGCGCGCTCTCGCAGCTTTCGTCCTCGTGGGCGGATGGGAAAAAGGTCTTCGCGCTTGCGATCAAGAACGACGACGGCAGCGTGGTCGAACCAACCGAGGCGAATATCGCCAGCAAAAAATATCCGCTCAGCCGCCCGCTCTTCCTACTCACGAAGGGCGAGCCGGAAGGCGCGGCGAAAACGCTCGTGGATTTCCTACTCAGCGACCGCGGGCAGGAGCTGGTGAAGAAACACGGCTATCTGCGGCTGAAAGATCTCGAGAAAAAGTGATGCGCGTGCCGCGATCTTCCGGGGAGCGCGCGCGTCTCGCGTGCTGGTTTCGGCGTCCCGCCGAAACGAACTTCCTGGGCGTCCGACTGAAAATTGGGCGCACGCATTCCAACAGCACGCCTCGAAAAGTCCGTCGCGGCGGGACGCCGCGACCAGCACGCGAGACGCGCGCGCTCCCCGGAAAATGACCCGCGCGCTCAGTTGGATTTTCAGCGCGGTCGCCTGCGCCGCAGTCCTGCTCCTGCTCGGGATTTTCGCTTGGCAAAGCATCCCCGTCTGGCGGCATGAAGGCTGCAACTATCTCACCGGAACGAAATGGTTTTTCCGCCAGCACCAGTTCGGCGCGCTGCCGATGATTTACGGCTCGCTCGCGATCTCCGCCGTCGCGCTGCTGCTCGCCGCGCCGCTCGGATTTGGCGCGGCTATTTTCACTGCGGAATATCTGCCACGGCGCGCGCGACTGACCGTGAAGGCGCTCATCGAACTCCTCGCGGGCGTGCCCTCCGTCGTGTACGGCCTGCTCGGCATCCTGCTGCTGCGCAATTGGATTTACGATGTGTTCGCACGCTTCGATCCGCTCAGCGGCGACACACTGCTTACCGCTGGCGTGCTGCTCGCAGTGATGATTTTGCCGACCATCGTCACGCTCAGCGACGACGCCCTCCGCGCCGTCCCAGCCGCCCAGCGCCGCGCCGCGCGCAGCCTCGGTCTCACGCGCGCCGAGACGATCCTTTCGATCTCCATTCCACAAGCCGCGCGTGGTTTCGGCGCGGCGCTGCTCCTCGCCTTCGGTCGCGCGCTCGGCGAGACAATCGCGGTTTTCCTCGTTGTCGGAAGGCAGGATAACAACCTGCCCGATTCGCTGCTCACGCTCCGCCCGCTGCTCGAAGCCGGGCAGACGATCACGAGCAAACTCGGCAGTTCCGAGACGAACATCGCGTACGGCGATCCGCTGCATTGGGCCGCGATCATGGGGCTCGCGCTGCTGCTGCTCGTCATCACGGGAATGGTCACGGTGCTCGGCACTGCCTTCGGCGGGAGGTCCGATGCGTAAGGCCGCCGATCTTGTGCTGGCCTTGCTCGTCGGGCTTTGCGCACTCATCGCCACCGGGATTCTCGCCGGGCTCGTCGCCGTCATCGCGCGGCGCGGCGGGCCTGCGCTGAGCTGGTCTTTTTTCACCGAGCAAATCCGCCTCGTCGGCGCGGCGGGCGGCATCTTTTGGAATCTCGTCGGCACGATCATCCTGCTCGCCTCGGCCTTCGCTGCGTGTGCGCCGATGGCCGTCGCGCTGGCGCTGGTCGAGCGCGTCTGGCTGCGTGGTGAACGCGCGCGCCGCTTCCTCCGCACCGCGCTCTACACGCTGAACGGCGTGCCCACGATCGTCTTCGGCATCTTCGGATTCATCGTCTTCGTGCAGTGGTGCGGCTGGGGAAAATCGTGGCTAGCGGGCGGGCTCGTGCTCGCTCTGGGAATGCTGCCGACCGTCGCCGTTTCGCTCATCGAGCGGCTCAAAAGCATTCCCGAAAAATACGTCGAAGCCGCCGCCGCGCTCGGCCTCGGCGAATCGCAAATCGTCTGGTCCGTGCTGATGCCGCAGGCGTGGGGCGGCCTCATCACCGGCTCGCTTCTCGCCCTCGCGCGCGCCGCGGGCGAGACTGCGCCGATCATGTTCACCGCCACGATTTTCGCGGGAGCGACCCTGCCGCACGGCATCCGGGACAGCCCGGTGCTTTCGCTGCCGTACCACATCTTCATCCTCGCGCAGGATTCGTTCGATCCCGCCGTCGGCTCGAAACTGTGGGGCTCCGCGCTCGTCCTGCTCGCGCTCGTATTCGCGCTGAGCCTCGCCGCGCTGCCGATGCGTTTGAAAATGCACGAGGAGGCCAATGGCTGATCCCATTCTCGAAGCGCGCACACTGACCGTTCACGCAGGAGCGAAAACGCTGATCCGCGACGTTTCCTTCGCGGTGCGAACCGGCCAGGTCTTCGGCATCATCGGCCCGTCCGGCGTGGGAAAAAGCACGCTGCTGCGCGCGCTGAACCGGCTCGCCGACTTGATCCCCGGCCTGCGCGTCTCCGGAAACGTACTGCTCCGCGGCGCGTCCATCCACGCGCCCGGCGTCGATGTGAACACCCTGCGCGCAAAGGTCGGAATGCTCTTCCAGCAGCCGGTCATCTTCCCCGCGAGCATCGCGGAAAACGTGCTCTTCGGCGCAAAGCGGCTGCGCAAACTCTCGCGCACCGAGCGGGCCGGACTGGTCGAGTCCTCGCTCCGCGAAGCCGCGCTCTGGGATGAAACGAAAGAACGGCTGCGCGCGCCTGCGACTTCACTTTCCGTCGGCCAGCAGCAACGCCTCTGCCTCGCCCGCACCCTCGCGGTGCAGCCAGAAATCATCCTCATGGACGAACCGACGAGCGCGCTCGACCCGAAATCCACGCAAGCCATCGAAGAGTTGATCGTCCGGCTTAAGGAGAAGCACACCATCGTCATCGTCACGCACAACATTGCCCAGGCGCGGCGCATCACCGACTGGATCGCGTGCCTCTGCTGGCGCGACGACGCGGGCGAAATCGTCGAGAGCGCCTGCTGCGACGCCGTGCTCGACAACCCGCAATGCCGCGAAGTCATCGAATACCTCGCGCACTCGCCATGAAGCGGCGCGGAATTTTCCGGGGAGCGCGCGCGTCTCGCGTGCTGGCGAAGGCGTCCCGCCTTCGCGAACTTTCCTCACCCATCGCTTCAGATTTCATTCATGTTACTCGCAGCGACACGTCATGGAAGTTCGTTTCGGCGGGACGCCGAAACCAGCACGCGAGACTCGCGCGCTCCCCGGAATTGCCGCCGCACGCGCTCTTCCGTAATGTCCCTCCCGTCATGTCGGCCACTTCCTTCTACAAACGCTCTAACTTCGTCACGCATCTCCCCGTCGAGTGCCTCTACAGCCCGTCGCACTTCTGGCTCGCGCGCACCGCTGGCGCACGCTGGCGCGTCGGCTTCACGAAATTCGCGACGCGGATGCTTGGCGAGATCGTCGAGGTGCAGTGGGAAAAATCCGCAGGCGAGGCCGTCGCGAGCGGCGGCATCATCGGCTCGATCGAGGGATTCAAGGCGATCAGTGACATCTACTGCGCGGCCGATGGAACCTTCGCGGGCGGCAATCCGGCGCTGCGCGAAGCGATCGAAAAAGTCGGCGACGATCCGTACGGCGCGGGCTGGCTTTACGAAATCGACGGAACGCCCGATGCAAAGTGCGTCGATCTGCCAACCTACCGCGCGCTCCTCGACACCACGATTGACCGCATCCTCGAAAAACAATCATCCGAAGGACACGAATGAACGAACCACAATCCAAGTCGCGCTACATCATGATCGGCGGTTTTCTGGGCGCGGGAAAAACCACCGCCGTCGCCGCGCTCGCGCAGCAGCTTACCCAATCCGGCCTGCGTGTCGGGCTCATCACCAATGACCAGGGCAGCGAACTCGTCGATACGGCCATGCTGCGCGCGAAAGGATTTTCGACGGAGGAAATTCCGGGCGGCTGTTTTTGCTGCCGCTTCAATTCGCTCGTCGATGCCGCGGGCAAGCTCGACGAATCCACGCGGCCCGATGTCTTCATCGCGGAGCCGGTCGGGAGCTGCACCGATCTGGTCGCGACCGTCACGTATCCGCTGCGTCGCATCTACGGCGACCGCTTCGCCATCGCGCCGCTCAGCGTGCTCGTCGATCCCATGCGCGCCGAGCGGGTGTTCGGATTGGCGGATGGGAAAAAGTTTTCCGACAAAGTGCTCTACATCTACCGGAAGCAGCTCGAAGAGGCCGACATCATCGTCGTCACAAAAAACGACTTGCTCCCCGCAGACCGGCTCCAGAGCTTGATCGCGCGGCTGGCGCAAGAGTTTCCGAATGCTGAAATCCTCGATGTCTCCGTCCGCGAAAGCCGCGGCCTTGATGCGTGGTTCGAGCGCCTTGCAACTGGCGAACAAGTGGCGCGCGCGACGATGGAAGTGGACTACCAAATTTACGCCGAAGGCGAGGCCCTGCTCGGCTGGCTGAATGCGACCGTGCAACTCGCGAGCGCCGACGGATTCGACTCCGAGCCCGTGCTGCGCGCCGTGGCCACCGGCATCCAGCACGGCCTCGCCGGAGCCGAGATAGCGCATTTGAAAATGACACTCAGCCCCGATACCGGCCTCGGCGACATCGCCGCGATCAATCTCGTCCGCAGCGATTTCGTCCCCGAGCTTTCGCTGAAACTCGAAGCCCCCGTCACGAGCGGCCAGCTCATCATCAACTGTCGCGCCGAAGCCGCGCCGGATGCGATGCGCGATGCCGTGCGCGCGGCTGTGGATGAAATCGGCTCGCTCTTTCCCGGCGTCACCGCGCGGCTCGATCACCACGAACATTTCCGCCCCGGCAAACCCACGCCGACGCACCGCGACGCCGCAGTTTGAATTCAATGAATCCTCATCCCGCCATTCAAATTCCGTTCGCGCAATTGTATGACGCGCTACGCGCGGAAGTCGCCGCCGGAAACCTGCAAACCCAGACGGGAAGCGGCCCGCACGCCGGTCTCCAAATCTTCACCTACACGCGGCAGTGCTATTACGGGAAGCTGTGGAACGCCACGACCACGCTCGCGCGCGGCCTCGTGCTCGCGCCTGCGGAGCAGCGGATCGTTGCGCTGCCGTTCGTGAAATTTTTCAACTACGGGGAGGGCGGCATCGTTCTGCCGGACCTGCCTTTTGAGGCCACGGTGAAGATGGACGGCTCGCTCGGCATCGCGTTTCACTGGGACGGCGAATGGCATGTCGCCACGAAAGGACGCCTCGACAGCGCGCAGGCCGAGTGGGCCGAGCGCACGCTCCGCACGCTGAACATGGCGGCGCTCGATCCCGCGGTGACGTGGCTTTTCGAGGTCATCTTCGACGACCCGAAAAGCGACACCGTCATCCGCTATGACTTCGAGGGGTTGATCCTGCTCACCGGCTACCACTCGGGCACAGGCCGCGAAATCGAACCCGCGCAGCGCCGCGAAACGGCTCTGGCGCTTGGCGTGCGGCCCGTCGAGGTGATCGAGGGAACGAGCATTCCCGCGCTACTCGCCGAGGCGCGCGAGATCGACGAGCATCAAGAGGGCTTCGTCATCCGCTTCGCCGACGGGCATCGCATCAAGATCAAAGGCAACCGCTACTGCGAAATCGCGCGGCTCATTATGAATCTCGAGCCGCTCCCGATTTGGGAAATGCTGCTCCAGCGGCACGATCTCGAAGCCGCGCGGTCGCGACTGCCGGAGGAATTGCACGCGGATTTCGATGCGATGTCCTCACTGCTCCAGCGCGCCGAAGCCACAGCGCTCGCCGAACTCGAATCGCTCGCCGCGAGCGTCGCGCCTCTTTCCGACGCGGAACTCGGCCGCCGCCATGTCGAATTGCTCGCGCCCCACCGCACCGGAAAGCTCGTCTTTTCCCATCGAAAGGGAGCGTTCGGAAAAAACTACCCGCTGCCCGGCGACCCGCTCCGGCGCAAGGTCTTCGACCTTTTTCGTCCCGCCGGAAACATCCTTCTCGGCTACACGGCATCCGATGTCGTCACGCGCTTTCTCGAAAGCGAACGCTGATTTTGAAGTGGCGGCTATTTTAGAAACGCAGAGGCGCAGAGGACGCAGAGGTTTTGCTTCGAAATTTCCTCTGCGATCTCTGCGCCTCTGCATTTTCAAAAATGCAGTGTTTCGCGAAGCTGAAACGCCGCCATTATTCGCTTTCTTTTCGGCCGACGCGCCCAATCATTTGTCCTGCGTCACTGCTCGCAGCGCGGAGGGCCGCGCGAACCATCCCGGGCATGTCCGGCGCTCTTATATGGCCGACTTCCGCTACCGCTATCCGCAGAATGTCCCCGGCAAATTCTACACGGACATCCTGTGCCTCGACTGCTACACCTGCCGCGAAATCGCACCCGCGATTTTCCGGCGCGACGAAGTCCTCAACATCTCCTACGTGGGCAAGCAGCCCGCGACGCCGGAGGAACTCGCGCAGTGCCACGAGTGTTTCGACCGCTGCCCATGCCGCGCGATTGGCGACGACGGCGATCAGCAGGATTGGGCCGTTGCGCCATTGTGAGTTTCACTGGAAAAGCACCGCTCGTGAGCGGCACGCAAGATTTATGAATTCCGGGCTCGCGCTTTGCCGGGCTGCCCTCATCTTCACGTCCTATGGGTGATAAATCTCCGAAAGCGACGAACAAACAGGCCGCGCAAAAACAGGCGAAGACGAACTCCGCCAATCAGAAAAAGGGCGCGGTCACCGCCGCGAAGCAGGCAGCCAAAACGAAAAAATAAACACGCGTTCAGCCGTGTTTATCGGCATGGCTTGAGATTCAAGCGCCTCTGCGGCGCATCAACTATGCGGGTTCGGCAGCCGGAGCCTCAGCCGCGTCATCCCCCGCTGCCGCTGGCGCTACGCCCTCGGCTTTGCGGCGCTTCTTCTCTTCCTTTTTGGCCTTCTTTTCCATGTCTCTCCTGCGCTTCTCGAATTGGTAATTTGGTTTTGCCATTGGGTGATCCTTCCTAGTGAAACTATTTGCGGGTCTTGGCGACCACCTTTTTCAAAGAGGGGGCTTTCAAGGCGGGAGATTTCATCTCCACAACGGGGATGCTGGGCGGACGACTGTGCGTGCCGGCGGCAAACTTCGCGTTCAATTCCGCGGCGGTTTCCATGAATGTCACCAGCGCGGCGGCGACCCCTTTATATTCCTTCCCCGTCTTTTTTACGACGCCGGCCTGCACCAGATTTTGCAGCTTTTCATAAGCCCGCAAACGCAGCATTTCCTCGCCTCCGCCGGCGGCATTCCGCGCGCGCAGATTGGCGTGGACGATGGTGAAGAGCGCCTTGAATTCAAACGAGGCTTTGGAGGAAAGGACGGTGGCAAGTTCTTCGGCGACGCGGTCGGGGCCGCGGCGGGAAAAACCGTAGGTGGTTTTCATTAGCGCGGACCATAGCCCGGATTTCGCCAAAAGCTCCCGGAAACTTGCGCGCGTTGCGGCTGGGCTATGCGATTGAGCGCCCGACGGCCTCGGCGACTTTGCGGGCGCGCTGCACGAGGTCGGCGAATTCGCCGGGGAGCAGCGCCTGCTCGCCGTCGCTTTTTGCGAGTTCGGGGGAGTTGTGAACTTCTACCATGATCGAGTCCGCGCCGGCGGCGATGGCGGCGAGGGCCATCGGGAGAATGTGTTCGCGCAGGCCGATGCCGTGCGTGGGATCGACGACGATCGGGAGATGCGTCTCGGCTTTGAGCACGGGGACGGCGTTCAAGTCGAGCGTGTTGCGGGTGTAGGTCTCGAAGGTGCGGATGCCGCGTTCGCAGAGGAGGACGTTGAAATTTCCCTCGCTTAAAATGTATTCGGCGCTCATAAGCAGATCCTTGATCGTCGCGCTCATACCGCGCTTGAGCATGACAGGCAGTTTGCTGCGACCGACTTCTTTGAGCAGGGAAAAATTCTGCATGTTGCGCGCGCCGACCTGGAGGCAGTCGGCGTATTGCTCGATCACTTCGAGATGCTTGGTGTCCATGATCTCGGTGATGATCGGAAGGCCGGTCGCTTCGCGGGCTTCAGCGAGAAGTTTGAGGCCTTCGGGGCCGAGACCCTGAAAGCTGTAGGGCGAGGTGCGCGGCTTGAAGGCTCCGCCGCGCAGAATTTTTGCGCCCGCTTTTTTAATGTCGTGCGCGATGCCGTTGATCTGGTCGCGATTCTCGACGGAACACGGGCCGCTCATCACGATGATTTCGCCGCCGCCGACTTCGACGCCGCCGATTTTCACGGTGCCAGGATTGCCTCCACGAAATTCGCGCGCGACGAGTTTGTAGGGCTTGAGCACGGGGGTCGCGCTTTCGACGCCGGGGATGGCGGCGATGGGTTTCTCGCGAATCTGATCCTCCGGCCCGATCACACCGATGACCGTGCGAACGGCTCCCCTGCTCACTTCGGCCTTGAGGCCCCACTCTTTAATCCGATCGAGAATGTGCTCAATTTGCTCCTCCGTTGCGCCGGGTTTGGTGACGATAATCATAACAAGGGCGGCGAAGGTAGCGGGGGTGCCGGAGGTGGCAACGGCAAATTCTGTTTCCTGTATCACGCCCATTTCGGGCTGCGGACTTTCCGTTTGTTGACACGTCCGCGCGCTTCTGTTCGGATGCGTGCTGTGAAATTCACCGCTCCTTTTCTCCTCCTCATCGCCTTCGGCCTGTCCGCCTGCGAAACCATCGTCAATCGCCGCAGCCTCTACGCGCCAGCCAGGGCCAGCGGGCCTTATACTCAGGCGTTGAAGACGGGAAGTTGGAAACGCGGCGAGTATCCAATGCCAGTGACGGAAAAGAAGCGGGATGAAGCGGTCGTTGCCACGGATTTGCTGGAGCCGCCTCCCGCGCAGTAACGCGGTTCCACTTCAAAAACGCAGCGCGCTCATACGCCGAGGCGCTCGCGCTGCCAGGGCATCATCTTCGCGGCGGTTTCGTCGAAATTGTTGGCGAGGTTTTCGAGCATCGACTTCGGGGCGATGAGCGAGGGGTCGAGCTGCAGTTCGGCAGCAACGGTGTCGCGCTTCTTTTTCAGCGCGTGGAAGCGCGCCTCATCCTCGCGGCTCGAGCGGATGCGCGGCTTGCGAATGATTTGCGGCCATTCGCTTTCCGGCAGCGCGAGCGCCGTTTCGGCGGCGAGGAAAAAGCGGCGGCGGCGGCTGCCCTGGAGATGATCGAAATTCACGTCGGCTCCCTGGTCGAATCGTCCCGCGGCGTTCACGAGTTGCTCGTTGTGCAGGATGTGGAAAGTCGGCTTGTCCACGCGCGCGGCTTCATCCTCGCGCCACTGCCAGAGCGCGCGGAGCACGGCTGAGGCGCGTCCGCGCACGTCATTGCTGCCGGTGATGCGCCACGCCTGCTCGGGGTCGCGATCCTTGATGACCGCCGACTGCACGATGGCGCGCTCGCACGATTGCTCGAACCATTCCCAGCGTTCCAGCCGGCGCAATTCCGCCTCGATGATTTCCGCGATGCGATGCAGGTAGCGCGTGTCGTTAATCGCGTAATCGGCCATCTGCGGCGAGAGCGGCCGGCGCGCCCAGTTGGCTTTTTGCGAAGCCTTCGTCACCTGCACGTCGAAGTATTTTTTGATGAGCGCGGCGAGGCTAAATTCGGGGATGCCGCAGAGCCGCGCGCCGATCATCGTGTCGAAAACGCGCGTGGGTCCGCCGTAACCGACGCGGCGCATGAGGCGGAGATCGTAGTCCGCGCCGTGCAGGATGATTTCCTTTCCATCGAGCGCGGCGAAGAGCGGATCGAGCGGGAAGCCGGCGAGCGGGTCGATGAGGCAGTCGTAGCCGGGCACGCTGATTTGGATGAGGCAGAGTTTTTCAAAAAAACAATGCAGTGAATCGGCCTCGGTATCGACGGCGATGCGCGCGTGCGGCGCGAGCAGCGGGAGCGCGCGGTCGAGCGCGTCGGCGGTGTCGAGAAACGGGGCTTTCGAGGAATCGCGGGCGGCGTCGCGGGCCGGGCGCGGGCCTGGAATGTAAGGCGGATATTGGTTCATCCGCGCAGGCCCGAGAGCAGCAGCTCGGCGTTTGACTTCGTGTTTTTCAAAGCGTGGATCAAAATCTCCGTGGCCTCGGCGGGCGGCAGCGCGGTGAGTTGTTTGCGCAGCACGTTCACGCGCTCGAATTCTTGCGGATGGTAAAGCAGGTCGTCGCGGCGCGTGGCGGAGAGCAGGATGTTGATCGCGGGATAAATGCGCTGGTCGCTGAGGTTGCGGTCGAGGCGCAGCTCCATGTTTCCCTTGCCTTTGAATTCCTCGAAAATCACGTCGTCCATGCGGCTGTTCGTCTCGACGAGGCAACTCGCGAGGATGGTGAGCGAGCCGCCCTCCTCGGTGTTGCGCGCGGCGCTGAAAAATTTGTTGGGCTTCACGAGCGCCTTCGTGTCCACGCCGCCGGACATGATGCGGCCTTTGCCGGGCTGGAGATTGTTGTAGCCGCGCGAGAGGCGCGTGATCGAATCGAGCAGGATGACGACGTGCCGGCGGCATTCGACGAGGCGCTTCGCGCGGTCGGAGACGATTTCGGCGACCTGCACATGGCGCTGCGGATTTTCGTCGAAGGTCGAGCTGTAGATTTCGCAGTTGGTCAGCGAGCGTTTGAAGTCGGTGACTTCCTCGGGCCGCTCATCGACCAGCAGGAGGATGACTTTCGTCTCGGGCGAATTCTGGATGATGGATTGCGCGATGTCCTTGAGCAGCACGGT
>JAYVRQ010000543.1:0-4070 GCA_043776145.1 Chthoniobacteraceae bacterium | reverse complement strand
TAGGTTCGTTTGCAGCGGGTGCTTTTCCCGCGCCGGTTCTCTGGAGATGGCAGCCTTTTGCATACGTAGCCATTATCTTGAGCATTTCGCTCATTACGCTTTATCTACTCCCGACCAAACTTCCACCTACGAGCCTCAGTCTTGTCGGCGGCGCGTTCGCAGCGAGCAGTCTCCTGTCGTTCACGTTGGGATGTTACTTACTGCCGACGAGTTTGATTGGGCTGATTGTGCTTGTCGGCATTTTTGGCTTCTCCCCCTTTCTCACATCGCTCGCTTACTTCGGGGCCGCGCGTCGCATCTATCGGGAGCTTTTGCTGCTGCGTTCTCGCCGTTTCGCCATCATCGCCCTCCTGTCGGGAGCCGCCATTTATATCAGCACGGTATTATCATTCCATATCTTCCTCGACCGTCGTTTCACCGCTGCTCTCAACTCCGCAGCGGACGGACAGGTCGGTTCTCTCCCTATTTACTGCCACGTATTTGGCGATTACAGGTTGATGCGTGCTTATGAGGCAGAGCGTTCGGAACCCCGTCGGCAGCACTTAGCAGCCGCATTCCGACAACTCACCGGGCTGGACATCAATGCCCGACTTAACGAAATGAATGACTGATGCAACGAACGTGGCCTAACCATGCGCTGCAGCGAACTCCGGGCTTTGGCGGTCAGTTGCCGGGCGCGGTTGTGGTCCGACCGGCTCAGTCACGGGCTGTGCGGCCCGCCATGAAGCCCGGCACAGCCCCCGCCTTCGCCTCGCACCGTCGTGCTCCCATGCGCGCTCCCGGCCCGGAGTCGCTGAGCTTGGGGTCGTTCGCAGCTACCGGACGGGACGCGATACTGCGGGCGGATTCGGCAAGCACGCACCCTAGGAGCCAGCACGGGAGCCCCATTAGCCAGTTCAAACCCGGACCGAAAGAAGCATAGTCAACGGACTTGTAGTGGGTTGCGGCAAGTGCATATGCGACAACAAATGAAGTAATCACAATGCTCCGCCATGATCCAAATCGAAGCCGAACCGCCCGGAGAAAGGGATAGCAAACGTAGTAAATCAGCTCCGCGAGCAGGCTCCACAGAATGGAATCATGGAAAAGTGCGAGTTCAATCCCAACGAGTCCGCTGAGTGGAATCGCAATGAGCGCTGGCACAAGCAGTCGGAGGAAGCGCCGTGCGTAAAACTCCTTCAGCATTGGGCGTCGATCGGAACCGGCAAATGGAAAATGGATGCAAAACCCTGAAATGATAAAAAATACGATGACGGCCGCCGGCCCGGACCAGATATTGCCAAGGATGCCACGGAAGGCGGTACTGGCGGCGCTGCCATTGCTGAACGGATTGGGAATGACCGGTGCCGCACCGTGGCCGAAGAAGACCCACAAGGCACAGATGAAACGGATGGAATCCAGACCACGCACGCGGTCTGTGGCAAGGGATTGGGACTTTATTGAAATCATATCTGGCTGTGACAATGCCGAGAATGCGGCTGTTGAGAATTCATCCCTGAGATGCCGAAGGGGGGCAATTCATATCTGTAATCCAAGTCACCAGTGGCAGCAGCCATCCGAGCAAGTTGCTAATTTTTATGTGCTCCTGCAACGCGTCGCCGTGGCGGCGGAGAGTGACGATGTCCTTCAGCTCCCGGCCTTTTTCTTCGAGCGTGTCGAAATCCACGGCGACGCAGAACGACGTGCATGCCTCAGTCCTCCGCCAGCAGATTCTCCGGCAGCGAGATCATTTCGCTGGCCGACCCGTCGGGCCGCACCGCGACGCGGCCATCGTCCAGCACGCGCGTGATGACTCCGCGCATCGAGCCGCGCATGGATTTCACCCGCGTGCCCGGCACGAGTTCCGCCGTACGGCAAAGTTCCTCGACGCCGGCGACCATTGCATCCCGATCCAGCACGCCGGCGATGTAGTGCGCCACGGCGGAGGTCACTTCCTTGAGGCGAGTTGCCGGAAGCTCCCGGAAGATCAGCGCCGCCAGACCGCGGCCAATGTCCGCGAAGGTGTTTCCATTGAAGAAGAGAAACGGCGCGCTCCGATGAAACGCGCGCAACTCATCGAGGGCCTCGCCTAGCGTCCGTTCGGCTCCGCGTCCGGCTTCCCAGCTTGCGCGCGCCGCGCCTCCACTTTCCGAATTAACTCCGTGTTGTGCGCCACCTCGCGCGCAGAGTCTTCGGTTGAGGTTGGAGACAGACTCCCAGTCCCAGTTTTTGAAAAAAGCGGCTCGGGCTTGTAGCGGGGATTGTTCGCCTCTGCCACCTCGGCGATGTCGTCCATCGTCAGGTGTTCCAGCAGATCGAGTCGGAGTTTCATCGGGCATAGGCTAGCTCAGAGAGGGGTGCGATGCAATGCCGCTTAAACCATACGCGCCACGATGTGGCGAGCGCAGAGTCGCGCTCTTGTGGCTCGGTCGCGAGGGGAGGGTGGAGGTTTCCTTCAGATTCGGCCTTTTTGAATTCGTCGATCTCAGCCTCCCTTCGGTTCACCGAGAGGCAGAGCTGCATGTAAGCCGTTCGCATTCCTCCGGGCGGCATCTGTGCCTTACGGTTTGTCCACTTTCTTCACGGCCGTTATGATGCTACGATCAGTAGCGGTCTGTGTCGGTGCCAGTGTCAGATCCGTCGGCAGGTACGTATAGCCCGCGAATCTCTGCTCGGTAAGGCGGCGCACATAAAACTCACATAAGACATCGTTCCAGGCCAACTCCCGTGTCCCGTGGGCCAACTGTTCCGTGAACCAGAAGCCAGCCGTATATTTCCCGACTGGAAGTTCTGCGGCGAGGCGAAATGTCGCACAGTATGTACCACTGACTATATTCTTATGGTGTTGCCCGAGCACGATGCTATTTGTGCCAAACGCTAGGCGCTTTTCCTCATCAAGAATATGAATTCCGATGCCAAGCTCCGACAGATTTCTTGCTACGAAGAAATTCACCGCAAACATCATCATTTCTCCATATTCGACAACGAGCCCTTGTGGAAAGTCCACCTTTCCGACAATCAAATCGGGTGAAGTGATTACGCGCTCGTGATTGGGTCGCTCATACTTCTGCCATAGCCGCGAAGTTGATAGGCGTGGCGTGACCACCACCCTTGGACGTGCCTTTATATGGCGATAGAGTTGTGAATCGAGCTGGTTGATCTCAGTGAGCCGGTCTCTCAGTCCGCATGGCACGTTTTCGAGACTCGGGCGATCACGAGTGACCCTGCAGTTGGGGATTTTTGTCAATGGCGGACTGCCAATGAATCGGCCGAATTCATTCAGAAATGACAGCAGATCCTCCTGGATTCCCACCAAGTCGTATCGGGCCAGCACGTTCACACAGTGCTCCGCTGAAAGGCGGCCCGATAAAGGCCCGCCCATGCCAATCCGTGAAAAGTGATTCACATAGAGATTGGAAATGCTCGGTATCAGCGCTGCGTCCAGATCCTTGCCATCGCTCTTAACTAGCTTGCTGACATCCCGGAAAAGTTTCGAGTCCGGAATGTCCCGGTAAACCTCCAACACGTAATATAGCCATGAGACCGCACGATCAATCGGGTCGCGGAGGCAGGTCACATATTGGTAACGAGGATCCAGCATCTCCCCCATGTCGAAATCCACGTGGGCACTGATGACGGAGTATGTACCGCCGTATTGCGAAATCACCTTCCGATGCAATCCATTCACTTGGGGCGACACACATCCGGTTCCCAACACGTCTGTCAGCCACGTCGCAGTCGCCGTGCCTGCCGTCTTCGGCAGGTGGTCAAAAAGTATGCGGCCTGAAAATGCCCTGATTTTATCCGTCATTGAATTAAGATTCTGTCAGTTTTTCACAAGGCGCAATGGAAACTCATCTGGCGGTCTCAGCGCCGCACTCGCGAAGGTGACTGGCATCCGACGAATTCCAATGTTGGCTCATTTCGGGACGAGGGACAGATAAGAATGGCACTTAATTAAGAGCGAAATAGGATGAAATTTCACGCTGGTGGTGGAAAAGAACCAAGGGAAGGGCACGGGCGGGATCGGAGAGCGGCATGGCGATGAAAACACCGTTCTTTTCCGCGTTTGGGCCGCTGCTCTTTGGCCG
>JAYVRQ010000542.1:0-14613 GCA_043776145.1 Chthoniobacteraceae bacterium | reverse complement strand
TCCGGCGGTTCCCCCAGGACCGGTGGTGCGATTGAAAAGGAAATCGCCTTCCTTCAGCGCCCAGCCGTAGTTGCCTCCGAGCGTGCCACGGTCGATTTCTTCAACCGTATTCTGACCTACGTCGGCGATGATCAGTTGCCCGTTCAATCGGTCAAAGGCAAAGCGGTAGGGATTGCGAAACCCATAGGCATAAATCTCCTTTACCTGCCCGGCTCCCTGGAAAGGGTTGGTGGTCGGGATGCGATACTGTCCGTTGCCGCTCGCGGGATTCGCACTGCCAATCGTGAGACTGGGATTGAGTGGATCGAGTCGCAGCATTTTTCCCAGCGGGGTAGTTAGATTTTGGGCATTGCCTCCCGGTTCGATATGGCTGGCACCGACATCATTGGCATTCCCGCCGTCGCCCAATCCCAAATACAGATAACCATCGGGACCAAACGCGATCGTACCACCGTTGTGATTGTTCGCGTTCTTTCCAAACGAGATGATCTCACGCCGCGACAAGGGATCGACCACGTTCGGATCACCGACGCTCATTTTCCATTCGTTGATGGCGTTCTGGTAACCCTGCGTCGCCGCATTCGGGGCGACATACGTCGGCGAGGTTCCTCCAGGAATCAACTCGCTGTTGTAAGTATAAAGCGTGCGAAAGCCGGGACTGAGCGGGTTGTTGAATCCGGGGTGAAACGCGAGCCCGAGCAGCCCGCGTTCATCGTTGGCGTTGGTCGTGACGAGCGGTGGCGCGACCAGGCTTTGGAGATTCAGCGCGGAGCCTGGCAGCAGGCTGCCATTTTGGATGATTCGCACCAACCCATTCTGCTCCAGAACGAACAGCCGACTAGTGTCGCCGGGCGCGCTGATCGCATAGTCCGGCGCGGCCATGCCGGTCGCGATGGGAGTGAGAGTGATGGCGATGCTTCCCATGGGGATGGACGGCAGGACATCCACCTGCCCTTTGGCTCCCGAGCTAAGAGCCAGCACTCCGGCCAGCGCGAATCCAAGTTGTGTTGCGTTTGATGTTTTCATAAGTGGTTTCGAGTTTGTTTCGGCAAGACTCCCTAAATGCGGGCGCTTTGGTAAAATGCTTTATTGTATCAGGCTTGATACTCTTCCCTTAGCACCGCTACGGCGCGACTTCGATTTTCAAATCCTTCACCGCCAGTTCCGCGCCTTCGCCGAAAAGGTAAATCGCGGGGACGGTGCGCGCGGCTTCCGATGCGGGAACATCGAAGGCATCCCGGCCATCGAGCTTCACCGTGATCTTCGCCCCGCGCGATTCGATTTCACACGCGATCCATTTCCCCTCCCCGACCGATGGGCCGCTCCCCGCCGACTGCGGCTTCCCATCCGCAGTGTAGCTCCAAACATTCGACGGTGAAGTTCCTCCGAAGCTCAGCGATGCCCCGCGAAAGCCTTCCGCGCCTGCATTCCCGCGCAGCACGATTTCGGCGGTGGCGTTGGCACCCGTGATTTTCAGCCGCGCGCTGAGCTTGTAATCGCCGGCGATCATTTCGCTCACGAGCGATTCGGGCCGCTGCGCATTTCCGCGCCCAACGATCGCACCGTCGTCGATCCGCCACGCCTCGCCGGACTTCCGCCAGCGGGTGAAATCGCGCGCGTTGAAAAAGTCCGCCGCGTTCAACGCAGTCGCGAGCACCGGCACCTGCCGCGCGCTGCTGAGATACGCGAAGAGATCGCGCACCTGCTCCATCGACAGCGCGGAGAGCAGCCCCTCGGGCATCATCGAAATTTCGCTGACGGTAACTGCCTTCACATCATCGCGCGGCACGATGATCGCACCCGCCAGCGTCTTGAGCGTGATCGCGCTGGCGTCTTCGCCGCGAATCATGCCGATGAGAATGCGGTCGTCTTTCGTTTCGATCGTCGTGCTTTGGTAGTCTTTTCCGATCAGCGCGTTTGGATCGAGGATGTTTTGGAGAAGGTAGTCGGCGTCCGTGCGATTCGCGCCTGTGAGTTCCGGGCCGATGTCCGCGCCGAAGTCGAAGAGCTTGTGGCAGAGCGCGCAGCTTTGCGCGAAGAGCGCGCGCCCGCGATTCGCATCGCCCGCGCGGACCGCCTCGGGCGTGAGCGCCGCCTTCATGCGCGCGATTTCGCCCTGCTTGTTGGAAATCGCGATCGTCAGCGCGGGATGCGCGCGCAGCCAGTCCACGATCTCCGCGTCCTTGAATCCTTTAAGCTGGCGGATTTGCGGAGCAGCGAGATCGCTGATGGGAATGGCGTTCGCATCCAGCGCGGCGGTGAGCGCCTTTGCCGAACCCGCACGCGCGAGCAGCGTGGCGAAGGCTTCGTGTTTCTCGTCCGTATCGAGCGCCGCATACGCGCCGACCACGAACGGCGCGACGCGCGGATCGTCGAACGACGCGAGCCCGCGCAACGACGCGCGCCGCAGCGGGCCGGGCGCTTTCGCGAGATCAAGCAGCAGCGGGAGCGTGTCCTTGTCCTTCGCCGCGATGAGCGAATCGAGCGCCTTCTCGCGAGCCGCCTTGTCCGCGCCTGGATCCGCGAGCACGCCGCGCATCGCCGCCATCGCCGCGCCGCTCCCAAACGTGACCCCGAGCGTCTGCACCTGTTCGCGCACATCGGCATTCGCGCTCTTGCCGAGCTTTGCGGAAAGCGCCTCCCACTCCGGCGGTGCCGCGATGCCGCGACGGCCTTCGAGCGCCTTGTTGATGCCGCGCAAAAGATTCGCCTGCGTCGCGGCATCGTCGCTCGCATCGAGCGCCTGCATCAAAAATCCCAGCGCAGGCGGCGCGTCCTCCGCACGGATCGGCGCGATGGAAAGCAACAGCGTCAAGGCAAAGGGAAAAACAAATTTCATGTGTGTCTGAAAACAACCGATTCGAGTCCGTGTGAAAAGCCTGCTCTTTGCGCCGACCGCCGCGTGGCGCGCTTTCCGGTTTGTCATCCCGCGAAATCCGGGCATTTTCCCGGCCCATGAAATCGCCCGCCATTTTTCTCGCCGCCGCACTGATGATTTTTTCCGCGGCCGGGCGCGCGCAGGAAAATCCCGCGCCGCCGCTTCCGCCTTCGCAAAATGTGCCGCTCAGCGGCGGCGAGTACGTGATCCTCACCGGCGGCGTGTCGCTCATGCAGTGGGAGAAATTCAAGGCGCAGCCGCATGACAACTGGTGGATGAATTTCGTGCGCGCCTCGCGCATTCGGATGCAGCAGCTCCAGACGGCGAACCCCGATGTGAAAATCACCTGGCTCGTGTATCGCCCGGCTTACATCGAGCGCGCGAAGCAGGAGAAGAACGACTTGCTCAGCCACATCGCCAGCGTGCGCGATGCCTTCCATGTGAAGCTGATCTTTTTCGACAAAGCCGACGAAGTCATCAACTACCTCAACGCCGGACAGCCGCGCACTTCGGTGAAGCTCACGGGCTTCGAGTTCTTCGGCCACTCGAACAAGGCGTGCTGGATGTTCGACTACTCGAACAACATGGACAGCGCCTCGAAGTGCTGGCTGCACGAAAACGATCTCGCAAAAATCAACCGCGGCCTTTTCGCGAAGGATGCGTTCGTGAAAAGCTGGAGCTGTCACACGGGCGAAAGCATGAACAAAAAATTCTACACCGCGACCGGCGTCCGCATGTGGGGCGCGACGGGGAAGACGCAATACATGACGGACGAGTTGCCAATCCTTTCGAGCACAGGTGGGCATTGGACACGCTAGGAGAGTTGAGAGTTGAGTGTTGAGAGTTGCGGACCGCCTTGCCATGACTGTGTGCCGCTCCGCGGCGATTTCTTTTTCCGATCTCTCAACTTTCAACACTCCACTTCCATGCGCCTCGCCGAACTCCAAGCCCTTTACGATCTCCCGTTCTTCGATCTCATCCAGCGCGGGCGGGATGCTTATCTGGAAAACTGGAGCAACAACGAAGTGCAGCTCTGCACCTTGCTTTCGATTAAGACGGGAGGCTGCTCGGAAGACTGCGGCTACTGCGCGCAGAGCGCCCGCTACAAGACGGATGTGCAGGTCGAAAAGCTGATGAGCACCGAGGCCGTCCTCGAAGTCGCGCAGCGGGCGCGGGAGAATGGGTCCACGCGTTTCTGCATGGGCGCGGCGTGGAAAGGTGTGCGCGATGGGGATGCGAAATTCGAGCAGGTGCTCGGGACGATCCGCGAAGTCAGCAAGCTCGGGATGGAAGTGTGCGTCACGCTCGGCCAGCTTTCGCTCACCGAGGCGCGCAAGCTCAAGGAAGCGGGCGTCACCGCCTACAATCACAACATCGACACGTCCCCCGAATTTTACCCGGAGATCGTCACCACGCACACCTTCCAGGATCGCGTGAACACCATCGCCGCCGTGCAGCAGGCCGGGATGGATGTCTGCTGCGGCGGCATCATCGGCATGGGCGAAACGGAACTCGACCGCCTGAAAATGCTCGAAGTCCTCACGAACTTCGACCCCGCGCCCGAAAGCGTGCCGATCAACTGCCTCATGGCCATGCCCGGCACGCCGCTCGAAGCGCAGCCGCCCGTCGAGGTCTTCCCGCTCGTGCGCCTCATCGCCGTCACGCGCATCGCTTTGCCAAAAGCGAAAGTCCGCCTCAGCGCCGGCCGCACCCGCCTCTCCCGCGAAGGCCAGGCGCTCTGCTTCTTCGCCGGAGCCAACTCCATTTTCTACGGCGACAAACTGCTCACCGCCAAAAACCCCGGCGTGAACGAAGACCGCGACCTCCTCGCCGAACTCGACCTCATCCCCCAGCAGCCGCACGCCGGCCGCATGGCGTGTCTGACTTAGAGGGCGTCGAAAAAGTAGTTCTGGGCTTTAGCCCGCAAACGCTGGCTGGCGATGGAGCGCCATCATCACGAGCGGACGTCGTCTCGGGCTAAAGCCCCGGACTACTTTTTCGACGCCCTCTTAGAGGCTATGTAATATAGTCAGCATTTCTTTTCTCCTCTTCCGTCGAAAACGAATGAAGAACGCTCGCGAACATTTATTTCCTGGAACGAGCCAAGCCGGTCGCGGCTTCAACCATTAAGGCGCGCTCACCCGCACTCGCAGGTAGCGCGACGTTGCCCCGCCGAGCGGCACGTTGTCCCGCACCTTGAGCGTGATCGAGTTGTCGATGAGCAATGTCGTATTCGCGGCGCTCCAAGAGGCGGGTTGAAGGCTGGGCGCGGTTTCGACGGTGTAGGTCACGCCGGGGCGCTTCGTCAGCGTCACCGTGAGGTATCCGCCTTCATTCACGGCGGCGGGCAGGTTCGCGGCGTCGGGCATTTTCGGGTCGCCACCGAAGGCGTATTCGAGCAGTTCCACCACGCCGTCGCGGTCGAAATCATCCATCGGCCCGTGCCCGGCGGTCGTCCCCCAATTTGCGATTTCCCACGCATCGGGCAGACCGTCGGCATCCGCGCTCGCGGCGGTGGCGGTGGAGACGCGCAGCTTCAGGTAAAGATTGGAACTCGGCGATGGCACGCGCACGCTCACTTGATTGTAGCCGCCGTTGTTCACGCGGCTCACGTTCGCAGGCGTGGGCGCATACAGCGTCCACGTCGCGAGGTCCGTGGATTGCAGGATTTCGTAAAGCAGCAGCTCGGTTCCGTTCGCCTCGCGATACGTGAAGACCAGCCCCACCGCATCCCGCCACACCACCGGCAGCGCCGCAGTTCCCGACCCGTCCGGTGGTACGCCAAAGGCAAACTCCAGAAAATTCACCACGCCATCCTTGTTAAAATCCCCCGTCGGCTCATACGCCGCCCCGCTCGCCGCACCCGCCACCTGCGACAGCCATTTCCCGTACGACACCGTATCCACGATCAGCCCCGCCGCCACGCTCACCGCTGTCCCATCGCCATTCGTCACCGTCACGCTGTAGTTCCCCGCCTGCGCCGGGTCCGCCGCACCGAGATCGAGGATGCGACTGTTCGCCCCCGCCACATTCGCCCCGTTCTTTTTCCATTGAAAAGCCAGCGGCTCCAGCCCGCTCGCCTCCACCGCAAACACCACCGGATCGCCCGCAAACACCTGCACCGGGTCCGGCTGCCGCGTGATCGTCGGCGACCCCATCACCGGCAGCACCAGCGCCTTCTCGAAAGTCGCCCCCGACGAATCCGTCGTCCGCACCCGCAGCGAAACCGTCGGCGTCGCCGCGCGATTCAGCACCGCCGCCGTGAAAACCTCGCCGCCCGCGATCATGAAACTCGCGTTGTGCGTCGCCCCGGTTCCCGGCACCAGTTGATACGTGAAAGTATCCAGCGGATTCGGGTCGATCGTCACCAGCCGTCCCACGCGCGTCCCCGCCGGTTTCCCCTCGCTCACGCCAGTCGCATCCAGCGCCAAATCCACCGGCGCACCCGGCGGCCCCGCGATCGTGAAATCCAACTGCCTGCTCCCCGTTCCATTCGCATTCGTCACCGACACCAGCGCCGAAGTCGCCCCCTGCGCCGTCGGCGTCCCCGAGATCAGCCCCGTCTGCGCATTCAGCGTCAGCCCCGGCGGCAGCGGCGCGGCGGCAAAAGTCTGCACCGCCTGCGAAGCCGTCACCGCATGGCTCAGCGCCTGCCCCACCGTCCCCGCCACACTCCCCGCGCTCGTCACGATCGGCGCGACATCCAGCACCGTCACCGCCGTCGTCCCCGTCAGCGTCCCGTTGTAAGTCGCCGTGATCGTCGCCGTCCCGAGCCCGAGCAGCTTCACGCGCCCCTCCGCATCCACCGTTGCGACTGTGGCGTTCGACGATTGAAAGACGCAGTTCGCAACATTGGTAAAGAGGTTGCTTGGAATTGTCCCATCATAAATCCCCGAAACTAGCAGTGGCACTTCTGCGCCAGTCAGTAGCTGAATGGATGGTGGATCGAGCGCGATCCCCGTCAGCGCGTTTCCCGGCGGACGCTCAAATACAATTCCCGGCGCTCCGATCACCGTCTTTCCGCTCATGGAAGGAAACCGAACGCTCAAGACAATTTGCCCTCGAAAAGCCGCTGGAATTGTCAACGCCAAGTGCTCTCCGTACGCGCCGGTCGTTACCGATATGGGGGCCACATTTGATCCACTGGGGCCATAAACCATAACGATCCAATCTACGATACCAGAAGGCGATTCGCCCGCAGGGGGTTGTAGAAAAAAATTTAACGTCTGATCACCCGGAGCAGCGGCCACACCGGAAGCGATCGGCCTTAACATCTGTGGAGCAGCGCCGCTCGCGTAACATTGTGTAGCCACTTCCTTCTGGCCATCTTTGATTGCTTGAGCAATCCCAGATATCCAAAAGGCGCGGGAGGACATTTCTGATATTAGATCATCAGAAATAGTCACCGGTCCAAACTTCGATGGATCGCCATTGAGTAGTTTGTTCACCTCGTTGCCCACAGTTGCCGAATAACGTTCTCCGGTTTCAGCGTAAGCCTCATACGGAAAGTGGACTAGGTTTTCCCCAGTGATCGCGCTCGCAATTCCACCGTTGATACCTGCCAATTGGCTATCTTTGTCAACGACCCCGTCCGCACCGTGCGGTGCCACGATAAGACCGGGCCTCTGGCCCCCTGCAATTGGCGTTACTGGAGTTGCGTTATCTAGATAAAGCAACTGATATAAACAATGAGTTGTGCCGCCTGGAGTCCCAGGAGCCCTTCCGTCGTCTATTGTCGTGCATAAAAGGTGAAGCCGCGCCTTTGGGTCGCACTGAAACTTTGAATTAACGTCTTTGTATAATTGATCCCCGACGCCGATTTGGAATTTCGATTCAATAAGTCTATCAAGCTTGGTCGTCGCCTTTCCGGGGAAAAAACGTGTAAAACAATTTAATCCTGAGGGACTGTACTCAACATGCCGAATTGTGCGCAATTGAACCGCCATTTCCGCGATCGTTGAGCCAGCGTGTGGCGAACCGACGGTCACCACCCGATGAAAACGACCGCGGAAGTAATTGCGATGATTCTTCCACGCATCGAAGCCATAACCAGTGACCAACTCGCCTTGAACTGTGTTTTGTTGCGAACAAAGCATTCTCAGCAACACCCCTCCCTGACTGTGGCCCACAGCGTCGTATCGGGTCCAAGCCCATTGATTCAAAACGGCGGGGCGACTTCCCTCCATTTCCATCCCGAGAAGTAACTCCTGCCAAAGTGCTTTCGCTAAATCGAGGAAGCTGCCCTTTCTATTGAAATCTTCTGTGAGTCCGTAACCTATCGGAATGACAAAGCCGGGAGCACGATCCGCTGCCAGCGTTGTATTGAATGGCTCGCCCCAATCTACTTCGTTCGCCTTCACATTATATCCATGCACCAGCACCACCGGCGGGCGGCTGATGCCGAAGTCGATCCCACCTTTGCTGCTTCCAGTCGTCGCATCCGACACATTCAGGTGCGCCACCACAGGTCGGTTGACAACGTAAAGGTCGCTATCAAGGTCTTCCGCCCGGATCGGATTGAGCACCACATACGCCTCGGGTTGCGTTGCCGTCAGTGTCACCTCCATCCGTTCGCTGGACCGCAGGCTCCCCGGCGCTGAGAGCTTCGGAGCCGGGTTGACTAGCGGTATAGTCAGAAAAGGCGTCCGAAAAGATTCCACCGTGAGCGAAACCTCATACCGCGTCACGCCTGCTGGCAGGGTGCCGCTGGCCGCAATGCGAAGGATCAGCGGCGTTACGCCATCTGCAACCACGCCTCCTCCTGTCCTCGTGGTTGAGTTCCACGGCGGCACAACGGGTTGAGATGCGAGCATCGCAAGCGTCGCCGGTGTCGTTGCCGCCTTCACCCTCAGCGGATCATCGGGCTGCGCGCTCGCGTCCGCATTCTCCAGCACCTCCCTCGTCGCCCGGCGCATCGTGATCGTCACCGTCGGCACCGCGCTCGTCGTGCCATCGCGCGTGTCCACCCGCACATTGCCCGACTCCGCCGACACCGTCGCCCCGCGCGCCGTCGCCAGCAGCGCGAGGCACGCGAGGACTGGGAAAAAGCTGCGCAAAGTGACACGGGCTTTCGAGCCCGTGCCCCGAATGCGCCATCCCGCTTCACTTCTCATTTTCGTATTCATCGCGGCGAATCCTCCAAATGTTGGCGCGCAGCTTCGCCCTGCGAAATTCCCACTGGCAGACGCCTACGCACCCGGCTATCCTCACCCCATGTCGCAGACCCTCGAAAAGCGCGTGGACGAACTGGAACAAAAGCTGGCCGAAATGAACGCACGACTCGACCGCGAAGTGCGGGCGAAAAATCCGTGGCGCACCTTTGGCGCGTTTCACGACGACCCGGATTTCGAGGAAGCCGTGCGCCTCGGTCGCGAATATCGGGAAAGCCTAACCTGCGACCGCGAAATTGCTGGTTCTTGACACCGACCATTTCTCCGAGCGGTTCCACGCGCAGCCTTTGTAAAAACCCCTCGCCGAACTCCCGCTCCTGCGTTACCGAAACGGCATGTTGCCCAGCCACACGACCGCTCTCGAACGCCTCATGCGTCCGCTCTCCGGCACCCTCACGCGCGAACTTGCCCGTGCGCTCGCCGGGGTCGAGGCCGACGCGGAAACGCAGACCCGTTACGACGATCTCGCCGGACGCCACACCGCAGGCCGACTCAGCCCGCAGGAACGCGCGGAGTTCGATGCCATCGTCGAAGCCAACACGCTGCTCGGCATTCTCAAGGTGGAAGCCCACGCCTGGCTCGCGCAGCACGCGGCGGATTGATGGATGCGGCGACCCGGCGGCAGGTGCGCCAGCGGGCGGGCGATCGCTGCGAATACTGTCGGCTCCCACAGTCATATTCCGCGCTGCGATTTCACCTCGACCACATCGTTGCCACCCAGCATGGCGGCGCGGATTCGCCGGAAAACTGCGCGCTCGCCTGCCCCGAGTGCAATCGTCGCAAAGGCACCAATCTTTCCGGCATCGATCCCGACACGGGCGCGATGACGCTGCTGTTTCATCCGCGCAACGAGGAATGGCCGCGGCACTTCGCGATGGAAGGAGCGCGCATCGCGGGGCTGACCGCCGCAGGCCGCACCACGGCATGGCTTCTCGAAATGAACACGGGCGACCGTCTCCGCTTGCGCGAAATGCTGGTTCGTTTCGGCCTGTGGTCGTAGCCGCGCTTTGGAGTGCTCGGACTTGTCCGAGCTTTGCGGAGGCGGAAACTTGTTTCCGGCGGCGGGGGGATCGGGAACGGTCGGCCACCGGCTCCAACCACGCGGACAAGTCCGCACCACCGCAAAGCGCAGACAAGTCTGCGCAGTCCAGAGTGACACAGGCTTTCCAGCCCGTGCTTCCAAGGCTCCGCACAAACTTCCTCTTCTCCGCGCTCATCGTCGGAGGGAGAAGTGCGCGTGCGGCGGCGCGGGTTCGATCACGGGCGGGAAAGCCCGTGTCACTTTGGGCTTCGTCCCTCAGCCCCCGCTTCCTCCACTTTGCTGTTTTGCTGGCTGTTTTCATGAGCTCAGGGATGAACGACTCCTACCTGCGGACGGCGCGGAACCCTACGCCGTCGTTTGCATCGCCCGGACTGCCGCTGCTGCGATGGGCTACGCTCGTGCGGAACGCGAAGCTGCCCCACCTGCCGCCGCGAAACACGCGGTACGAGCCCGGCGGCGAACCTTGCGGGTCTGTGCTTGGGGACGTGCTGTAGTAACTCGATCCATACCAGTCCCAGCACCACTCCCAAACATTCCCAGCCATGTCGTACAACCCATACCCATTCGACCCAAAAGAACCCACAGGGCTCGTGTAAGGAGTGCCTCCAACCGCATAAGTCGGATGATAGCCTAGCGTCGGACTCACATCATAGCTGTAACTCGTCGAACTCTGGTAGTTCGCCTGTGAGTGCGTGATCGTCTCCACATTCGACCACGGAAAACGATGCCCGTTCGTCCCACCGCGCGCCGCCTTCTCCCACTCCGCCTCCGTCGGCAGCCGATACCCATTCGCGCTCCACTTCACCTGCACATTCGTCACGTTCACGCTCCCGGTTTTGTAAATCGTCGTCTGCGCATCGTTCGTAAAATACATCGCCAATAGCCCCTCCTTCTCCGACCGCGCATTACACCACTTCACCATGCTATACCATGTGATGCTTTGCACCGGATGCGTCGCCGCCTTTCCCGATCCCACCGGGATGTCCGTATATCCATGCGTCAAACCCCACGCCCGCACATCGTCCCACAACTGATTCGTCACCTCATACCTATCCATGTAAAACGCGCTGACATAAACGGTATGCAGCGGCAACTCATCCGCATTGCCATCGCCCGTTGCCGAAAGCGCATTCCCCATCTGGAAATTCCCCGCCGGAATGAGCGCCATGCCCGCCGGGATCGGATCGTCGTTCACCACGACGCGGAAGCGCATCCGGTCGGAAACCTGCCCGTCCCAATCCGCGCCCGCATTCCAGAGGATCGAGCGGAGCGCCCCCGGCGCGACGCCCTCGCCCACGCCGTTGCCGCTGAGCGAAACCGCCGGCACGGCCACGCCGTTATTCGTGACTTCGAGCGACACGCGCACCGCCGGCGAATCCGCATCCGCCAGATCGTAAAAAACATCCACCAGCTTCGTCCCCACCCGCTGCACCGCCCGCACATTGCTCACGGCTGGAGGCGCTGCCAGACATGAATGCGCGAAGGAAAGTAAGCAGTAGGCAGTGGTCAGTCGGCAGTGAAGCGCGAGGCCGCTGAGATGTCGCCAGGATGGGAGGGAACCGCGCATGTGAGCGGAGGCTGGGTGGCTGGGGCGGGAGAGTCAAACCGATTTCGGCGGGAGCGGCGGGGAGCGCGCGCGTCTCGCGTGCTGGCGAAGGCGTCCCGCCTTCGCGGACTTCCCCGTGCGTTCGGAACACGGAACGCGATGATTATTTCTGTGATCCACATCGAAGGAAGTTCGTTTCGGCGGGACGCCGAAACCAGCACGCGAGACGCGCGCGCTCCCCGGAGTTCCGCCGTGCGCGCTTTCCCAAAGGAAGTGGGAAATGAGTCGTTATACACTCTCAGAGCGCATCTGGGAAAAATTCCTGAAATTCACCTTGTCACCCCCGCGCGTGCGTGCCAGTTTCGCGCCCCTTTTTCCAACGAGGGATTTCTTATGTCATACGCAGTCATCAAAACAGGCGGCAAACAATACAAGGTCGCGACGGGCGACGTGATCGAAGTCGAGAAAATCGACGGCGACGCGGGCGCTGAGATTACCTTTTCCGAAGTGCTTCTCACCGGCGCAGGCGCGGGTGTGAAAACGGGCGGCGCTCTCGGGGCGGCGTCTGTCACGGCGGAAATCGTCGAGCAGACCAAGGGCGAAAAGCTCATCGCCTACAAATATCGCCGCCGGAAAGGCTATCACCGCACCGTCGGCCATCGCCAGAAGCTGACCAAGGTGAAGATCAAATCCATCGCCGCCTAAAGGAGCGCGGCTCTCAACCAACCACTCTCAACTCACCACTTCCTCATGGCTCACAAAAAAGGTCAGGGCTCGGTCAAGAACGGGCGCGACAGCGTTTCCAAGCGGCTCGGCGTTAAAAAATTCGGCAGCCAGTCGGTCATCGCCGGCAACATTATCATCCGCCAGCGCGGGACGAAATTCCTCCCTGGCAAGGGCGTCGGCCTCGGTCGCGACTACACGATTTTCGCCCTCGTCGATGGCACGGTGCGCTTCGACTACGGCAGCCGCCGCGTGAACGTCGATCCCGTCGCCTCCGCGAACTAGCCGCAAACAATTTCCCTTCAGGAAGAAGCACTTCGGTTTCCCGACCGAAGTGCTTCTTTTCTTTTCAGGCTCTCCGCACGATACGCGCGGGCGAGCAGCGTGACCGGGTGCGCGATTTCCAGGCCGGGGCTGCTTTCGCGCGCGCCCGCTTCGAGTTGCACGCAGCAGCCGGGGTTCGCCGAGGCGACGATCCGCGCGCCGGTTTTCGCGATATTCTCCATCTTGCGGGCGAGGAGCTTTCGCGACATCTCGGGCTGCGTGATGTTGTAAATGCCCGCGCTTCCGCAGCACCACATCGCTTCGGGCAACTCAACGAGTTCCAAGCCCGGAATCGCCCGCAGCACCTCGCGCGGCTGTTTCGTAATCTTCTGCCCGTGGCAAAGGTGACACGCTTCGTGGTAAGTCACGCGCGCCTCCCCCAATCCGCCATCCGCCTTGCGCAATCCGCAATCCACCAGCCACTCGTGAATGTCGCGCACCTTCGCGGACCACATCCTCGCGCGCGCCGCGTAGCGCGGGTCGTCGGCGAGCAGGGCGTCGTAATGCTTCAGGTGCGAACCGCAGCCCGCGGCGTTGGTGATGATGGCATCGAGCGCATCGAGATCGAAGGCGTCGATGTTTCGCCGCGCCATTTCGCGCGCCCATTCGAGTTCGCCATTGTGCGCGTGAAGCGAACCGCAGCAATGCTGCCGCGCGGGCGTGACCACTTCGCACCCATTCGCGAGCAGTACATCCACGGTGTCGCGATTGACGTGGGGATACGCGAGGTCTTGCACGCAGCCCGTGAGCATCCCGACGCGGAAGCGCGGCTCGTCGGGCGACTCGACGGCCCCGATGATCGTGTCCGAAAAATCCCGCTGGATGCGCGGCGTGAGCGGCTCCAGTTCGCGCAGGTCGCGCGGGAGTAACGCTGTCAGCTTGAGCCTGCGCACGAGCGCCTCGAGCCCGCTCGCTTGGTACCAGCGCAGCACGCGCCCGAGCGCGCGCAGCAGCAGCGGGCGCGTGAAAATCAAGCGCAGCGCGACGGCGCGCACGAGGCTCCGCTGCGGCGCATCGAGCACCCCCGCGCGCTCGATGTCCGCCCGCGCGCACTCGAACATCGGCGCGTACGCCACCCCGGCGGGACACGCGCTCTCGCACGCGAGACAGCCGAGGCAGAAATACATTTCCTCCCCAAACGCGCGCGTCACTTCGAGCCGCCCATCGGCGATCCCGCGCATCAGCGCGATCCGTCCGCGCGGGCTGTTGCGCTCCAGCTTCGTCTCCACATAAGTCGGGCACGTCGGCAGGCACATGCCGCAGTGCATGCACTGCTGGAGCACCGAGTAGTCGAGATGCGCGAGGTGGTTTTGCGTTTCCAAAGTCACGTCGGAAGAGGATAGGCTAAACCCATGTCCAGCCAGCACGAAGATTTCACGCCGGACTCCCCTGCCCCGCAAACGCTCATCGCGCCTCTCATGCAGGACGCGCAATTCCTCGCCGACTTCGCGCGCCCGCTCGATCCCGATGCACTGCGCATCTGGTGGCTCGGCCAGAGCGGCTTTCTGGTGAAAAGCGGCGGGCGCACGCTGCTGCTCGATCCCTATCTCTCCGATTCGCTCACGCAAAAGTACGCGCACACCGACAAGCCCCACGTCCGCATGACCGCGCGCGTGATCCCGCCCGAAGCCCTGGCCGGCCACATCCATGTCGTCACGTCCAGCCACAACCACACCGATCATCTCGACGTGGAAACCCTCCAGCCTTTGCTGGCCGCGAGCGCCCCCCCCGCGCTCATCATCCCCGAAGCCAACCGTCGCTTCGTCTGCGAACGTCTCGGCATCGAAGAAAGCCGCCCGGTCGGCCTCGACGACGGCACGAGCGCCTACGTCAGCGGCTTCACGTTTCACGGCATCGCCGCCGCGCACGACGCGCTCGATCGTGACGAAGCCGGGCATCACAAATACCTCGGCTACATCATCCGCACCGG
>JAYVRQ010000541.1:0-4073 GCA_043776145.1 Chthoniobacteraceae bacterium | reverse complement strand
GCAACTGCCGCACGGTGAAGCCCGGCACGAACATCTGCACGGGCGGCGGATCTTTCACCGTCACGAGTGGAGTCGCGCCACTGATCGCTTTAAGGCCGCTGTGTTTCGTGACGAGGTAACGCTCGATCTTCGCGCGCTCGTCGTCATTCAGCGCGCGATCGAAGACGAGCACCTCCGCGATGTCGCCATCGAACGGACTCGCTGCCGCGACGGGCTCCGCGCTGTTCGAGTAAAGGCGCGCGCCGATCACGAGGTCGTCGATTTTCATGGAGGACGGCGCGCGATCCCGCCGCCCTTGCAGCGTGCCATCGACGAAAAGCCGCACGCCGTTCGCGCCCGGTTCACTGAGGAATCCGAAGACGTGAAACGTGCCGAAGTCGAGTTGCGACGTGAGCAAATTCCGCTCGCCGTTAAAGCCCGCGCCCTCGGCATTCAGCACGCTGAAAGTCGGCGTCGTCTTCCCGCCGAGATCGAGATTGAAGCCGGTCGTGTAGTCGTTGTGCGTGAACTCCGCGGCCGAAATGAACGCGCGAAACATTCCCGGATTCGCGCGCGGCGCGGCGACGACGAAGACCGTCGCGCTCTGCAAATCCGCGCCGACATTCGCACCGAGCCAATCGTCCTTCCCATCGAAACGCACGAACGCGCCGCCCGTCGCCTTTTGCCAAACGGGCATCGAATCGCGCACGCGCTGCGCGACGTGATGCGCGGCGCCCGAACCATCGAACCAGACATCAAGCGGGCCGCCCGTGGCGGAAAGTTTTCGCGCATTGCGCGCGGCGGGCTGGCGCGCGGCATCAAGCCAGAGCAGGACATTGTCCTTAAGCGGGAGCTTCTGGTCGGCCCACGGCTCGATGGCGACGGCCGCCGATGTGAAGACGAGGAGCGCAGTGAGAAGGGGAATTTTCATGGCGGGGCAAGGCATAGCAGAGTGATCCGTGGAGCGCACGCGTCTCGCGTGCTGGCGGAGGCGTCCCACCTTCGCGGACTTTCACAGGCGAACGATTTTGAAAGCGCGTGGATTTTTTTCACGGTCGCACGCGCATGAAAGTTCGTTTCGGCGGCACGCCGAAACCAGCACGCGAGACACGCGCGCTCCCCGGAACCTTCCATCACGCGCTTTCAAAAAATGCGCACAATAATCGCAGTGGGCGGAGATTGTCACTGGCAACCCATCACCCCATGAAAACCTCCCTCATCCTTGTCCCCGTCTTCATCGCCGCCGCACTCACCGTTCACGCGGAGGAGCTGCGCACGTTCAAACGCCTCCAGCTTCACGATCAGTTCTGGAGCGAGGGCGCGAACTTTGGCGACCTGAACAATGACGGGAAACCGGACCTGATCGCGGGGCCGTTTTGGTGGGAAGGGCCGGACTTTTCCAAACGCCATGAGTTCGCGCCTGCGACGCAAACATTCGATCTCAAACTCGGGCCGATGACGACGGTGAAAGTGCCGGGCTTTCATGGGACGCTGGGACGCGAGAACACTTACTCGGACAATTTTTTTGCGTGGGCCGTCGATTTCAACCAGGACGGTTGGAACGACATTTTGATCATCGGATTTCCCGGCAAGGACACGTCGTGGTTTGAGAATCCGAAGGGCGGCGACGGGCCTTGGAAACGGCACGTCGTTTTCGACCAGACGGACAATGAATCGCCGACGTTCACGGACATCACGGGCGATGGGAAACCGGAACTCGTGTGCATCACGAAAGGGCAGTATGGCTACGCCTCGCCGGACTGGAACGACGCCGCGAAGCCGTGGCCGTTCCACGCGATTTCGCCGAACAACAAATACGGAAACTTCACGCACGGCATGGGCGTCGGAGATGTGAACGGGGACGGGCGCGCGGACCTCATCGAGAAGGACGGCTGGTGGGAGCAGCCCGCGTCGCTCGCGGGTGATCCGCTGTGGATCCAGCACCGGAGCCCCTTCGGCGGCGGCGGCGCGCAGATGTATGCGTACGATGTGAACGGCGACGGGCTCGCGGACATCATCACGAGCCTCGCGGCGCATGGCTTCGGGCTGTCGTGGTTCGAGCAGTTTCGCGAGGGCGCGGAGATCAAATTTCGCGAGCATCTGCTGATTGGGGAAAAGCCGGAGGACAGCAAATACGGCGTGGTCTTTTCCGAGCCGCACGCGATCGACCTCGTGGACATGGACGGCGATGGATTGAAGGATATCGTGACCGGCAAACGCTTTTGGTCGCATGGCCGCAACGGCAATCTCGACCGCAACGACGCGGCGGTGCTCTATTGGTTCAAGCTCGTGCGCGGCGCGGACAAGAGCGCGGATTTCATCCCGCATCTCATCGACAACGCATCGGGTGTGGGCACGCAGATCGTCGCGGGCGACATCAATGGCGACGGTCTGCCCGATGTGGTCGTGGGGAACAAGCGGGGCGCATTCGTGTTGCTCCAGGAAAAGAAAACGGTGACGCGCGAGGAGTGGGAAAAGGCGCAGCCGAAGCCGCGGTAGCGACGGGCCGCATACCCTGGAAACAGCGATGGGACAGGCTTTACGGCCTGTCCCATTGCTTTTTAACGAATGATTGCGCGCCGCTTTTACCGCCGCCGACGCAGGCCGAGCAGCGTGAGGATTCCGCCGAAGAGCAACGTGGCGCTACCGGGTTCGGGGACGCCTTGCACGGGAACGGAAGCGCCGCCGAAGGCAGGAACACCGGCATCTTCGCCACTGCCGAGCATTCCCAAGCCATCTCCAAGTGATGGCGCGGGCGCCGCAGGCGCAGGGAAACCCACCGTGACGGTAACGCCATCGGCGATGTTCAGCGCGCCGATGGTTTGGTCCGTGGTGAAGTTGAGCGTGGCATTGGCATCGACGATGGCGGTTCCATTGGTGAAGGAGCCATTCACATCGGTCTTGCCGCCGTTCGTGGTGAGTTGCAGGTAGTTCTGGGCACCGTCCAGAGCCAGCCGTCCGTTGCCGGTTTTGGTGAGCGCGGCACCGACCCCGCCGGTAATGTCCGCCGAGATGAGCAGGTCCACCGCCGCGGTGCCGTCCGCGACGCTTACGGTGCGATTGGCTGCGTTCAGGTCGAGCGTGCCTTTGCTGACGTCGATGCCGGAATTGGTGATGCTGGCCTGGCCGGCGGTGACAGTGCTGGTGATGTTGCCCTGAAGGACCACCTTGCCGCCGCTGGTGGCATCCGCGTTGATCGTGAGGTTCGGACTGGCGGTGCCGGAGAAGTTCACGCCGCCAAGCGCGCCGACATTGAGGACGGCTCCGGCGGTGCCCGCAGCGGGACCGGCCTTGCCTTGCACGGTATTGATGCCGCCGCTGATATTCAGCGTGCCCCAAGTGCTCACGGAATTAGCGTTGAAGGTGGAACTGCCGCCGGACAGGGTGGGATCGGGGATGTTGGTGATGCCGCCGACGCCGGTGGTGAAGGTGCCGCCCGAGTTCGTCAGTTCGTAGAGGGTCTCGGTCTTTCCGTTAATGTCCAGCGCGCCGGAAGTCATGTTGATCGTAATCGAGTCGCCGACCTGATGATTCGCGTCCCAGCGCAGAGTGCCGCCATTGATGAGGATGTCGGGGATCTTGTCGGTCAGGCCGTTGCCGGAGACGGCGCTGGATCCGGCGGTGTTCAGCACGAGCGTGCCGGCGCTGATGGTGGTGAGGCCGGTGTAGGTATTGCACGCGGTGAGGGTGGTGGTGCCCGTTCCGGCCTGGGTGACGGCACCCGAGCCGCCGATGGCCACGGCCATGGTCAGCGCGTTGTTCCGGTTGAAACGGACTTCACCGTAGTTGGTGATATTGCCAGTGCCGACATCGCCGGTAGCTCCGCCAGCGCCGATTTCGAGGATGCCGCCCTGGGTGAGACTGGTGCCGCCAGTATAGGTGTTGTTGGCCGTCAGGGTCAGAGTGCCGCCACCATTATGCACCAGTGAGCCGCCGCCGCTGACAAGGTTGGCGAGGGTAAAGGCGTTGCTGCGATTGATGACGAGTTGGGTATTGGCGGAAGTGATGACGTTCCCAGCGCCGATGCTACCAGTTAGGCCGTTGTTGCCGATCTGCACATAGCCTCCGGTGATGGTAGTCACGCCGCTGTAGGT
>JAYVRQ010000540.1:0-14650 GCA_043776145.1 Chthoniobacteraceae bacterium | reverse complement strand
CTCGGTTCGATGGTGAAACAGTCTGCCGAACCCCTGAGTTTCCGCATTCATGACGACGGCACGCTTTCATCCGAGGATCGCGAACAATTGCACTCCGTTATTCCAATATCAGGATTTGTGAACAGACCGGAAGCCGACGCGCGCATGGAAGCGAAACTCCATCGTCATCCAGCGTGTCTGGCGTATCGAAGCCGTTGGATCTATGGGCTCAAACTTTTCGATGTCCCCTTGTTTGGAAATGAGGTGGACGTGGCCTACTGCGACAGTGACATCTTCTTTCTTCGACCTTTTTCCGATTTGTTCAAATGGCCCGATGCAAACTGCGGATGCTTGTTTATGCAGGACTGGCAGGATGCCTACTCGCTGCGACCGTGGCATTTGAGCGAGCGATTACCGATGCCGGCGAAGCTGAATTCCGGCCTGTTTCTTTTACGCCGTCACCACTACGATCTCGACTTTATTGAGTGGTTGTTGTCGAGAAACTACGGGGTGTTTGAGCGTCTTTTTTGCTGGCTGGAGCAGACAGCCTGGGCTGCGCTTGCGTGGAGAATAGACGGACGATTTTGGCCGGAACACCAAATCCGGACGATACGAAGCGATACCTGCCTCGATGACGAGTTAATCGCGGGCCATTTTACTTCCAGTGTTCGAGGCTTGTTACTTCAACCCAGGGATCGTCCAAAGCGCCCGGTGGAAGCCGTCTTAACCGAACCGATGAAGCGTTTGAGGACAACGCAATTGCTGCATCAGCAAAGCATCCGTCTCTTGCGCCGCAAATTTGCGCAAACGTGATGCCTTTCTTATTCAGGCTCGCCGTGCGGGCGCTCACTTCATTTGAAAATCCTAATCTCGTCCCATGCGTTTTATCCCAGCATTGGCGGCATTGAATCCGCATCCGATCTTCTGGCTCGGGAATTTGCCGGGGCGGGACATGAAGTCTGCATTGTTACACAATCGGCGGGATCGGATCCGGCAGAGGGTCCGTTCAAGGTTTTTCGCAACCCAGGTTTTCGGGAGCTCCTGCCGTTGGTTCGTTGGTGCAATGTGTATTGGCATAACAATATCAGTCTTCAATCGGCGCGACCGTTGATTGCTCTGCGGAAGCCTTGGGTCATCACCCACCAAACATGGATCTCGAGATTAGATCGCAGCTTGTCATGGCAGGATCACCTGAAACGCTTCCTATTGAGGTATGCCACGAATGTTTCGATCAGCGATGCGGTAGCCAAAACCCTGCCGGTGGCTTCTGTGCGCATCGGCAATCCCTTTTGCGACAAAATTTTCAGAATCATTCCCGGGATAGCTCGCGACAGGCACTTGGTTTTTCTCGGGAGACTAGTATCCGACAAAGGTGCGGATTTGCTGCTTCAGGCTCTCGCCCGGCTACGGGACGGGGGTTGCATTGCCCAGCTTACCATTATTGGCTCCGGGCCGGAAGAGCCAGTGCTGCGTAATTTGGTCGGACAAATGGCTCTAACCGAACAGGTTCAATTTGCGGGGCCGCAGAGCGGGGAAGCCTTGGTTCAGCTTTTGAACCGGCATCGCATCATGGTGGTGCCCTCGCGCTGGGAGGAGCCTTTCGGGATCGTGGCGCTTGAGGGAATCGCCTCTGGTTGCGTGGTCGTGGGTTCGTCCGGCGGAGGTTTGCCGGAAGCCATCGGCCCCTGCGGCGTTACCTTTCCAAATGGCGACTGTACGATTCTTGCGGAGAGGCTGCACCAGCTTTTAAGCGACGGGCATGAGATCGAAAGGCTTCGGAATGCCGCGCCCGCGCATCTCTTGAAATTCACTGCCCGCGGTGTCGCCGAAGCCTACCTCGCACTTTTCGACCGCCTTCTCCGATGATCCTGCTTTCCCATCCCACCGGAAATGCCAACGTGCGGCACGCAGCACTGGCGCTGGCGGAAGCCGGACTGCTCGATGCCTTCTGGACTGGCGTGAGCTGGCCGGCTGAGAGCGTTCTCAACCGCTGGATTCCCGGCCAAATCCGCCGCGAACTCGCGCGCCGCAGCCTCCCGGCGCTCGTGCGCGCGAGGACGCGCCATTCCCCGGTGCGCGAAGCGGGGAGAATGCTGGCGTCCAAACTCGGTTGGAATTATCCCGTGCGCCATGAGTCGGGATTCTTCAGCATCGACGCCGTCAATCGCGCGCTCGACCGAACAGTGGCGCATACCGTCGAAAGTCAGTGTGGAATCGGTGCTGTCTATGCGTACGAAGACTGCGCGGCAGCCACCTTTGAAGCGGCAAAACGCCGCGGGCTGAGGACAATATATGATCTGCCGATCGGCTACTGGCGAGCCGGTCACGCGATCTTTGAAGAAGAAAAAGTGAGAGAACCGGAGTGGGCTTCGACCTTATCGGGCATGCTTGACAGTTCGGAGAAGCTGGCACGGAAAGATGCTGAACTTCAAGCTGCGGACCTGGTGATTGTGGCCAGCAGTTTCACGCGGCAAACCTTGGAATTCGCGCCTGCACCTGCGAAGCCGATTGCGGTCATCCCTTATGGCTCTCCAGAATTCACGGAAAAACCGTCGTTCCGTGTTCACAAGGGTAGGCTTCGTGTTTTATTCGTGGGTGCCTTGGGTCAGCGGAAGGGCTTGTCTTATCTGTTAAAGGCCGTCGCGATGATGGGTGCTGGAGTGAAACTCACCCTCCTCGGGAGAAAAACGGCGGAAAATTGCGACCCGTTGGATGATGCCACAAAAAGCTATCGTTGGATTCCATCGCTGCCACATGCAGAGGTTTTGAAAGAGATGGGGCGTCATGATGTCCTGGTGTTCCCATCGTTGTTCGAGGGGTTCGGCCTGGTGATTCTGGAAGCCATGTCGCGAGGCATCCCGGTCATCACGACATCCCATACCGCAGGCCCGGACATCATCAAAAACGGAGAGGATGGCTATATCGTTCCCATCCGCTCCTCCGAGGCAATTGCCAACCGATTGGAGGAACTGGCAGGCGATTCAGAGCGGTTGTGCGCGATGAAACATGCTGCCCACGATACGGCGAGATTGTTTGCATGGCAGGCTTACCGCGCAAATTTAGTCCACACTGTCCGCGATTCTTTGTCTGGTTCCGGTTTGTTGCCGGTCGCCGGCTGACTGGAGACGCGTCGGATCAGAAAAAATTCTGTTACAAATGACCAAAAATCCAACCGAAATCATTGATTCACCGGGCATCCGCGGGTTGATTTGGGTCTATTTTTTACTGCTAATGTTCGAGGGTGTGCTTCGGAAATGGCTTCTGCCCGGCTTATCGGACCCTTTGCTCCTAGTGCGGGAGCCCTTTCTCGTGCTCATCTACCTTATGGCGCTCACCCAAGGTGCCTTCCCGCTGAATGGATATGTTGCAGTCCTGGCGGTCCTTGGAGGGATCGCAGGCGTAGCCGGCATCACCGTCGGCTCGCAAGACCCAATGGTAACCGCCTACGGCTTTGACTCCATGTTCTTTCACCTCCCGCTGATTTTTGTCATTCCAAAGGTGATGACCCAAAACGATGTGGTGAAACTTGGACACTGGATACTTCTGCTGACCTTTCCCATGGCTGTGTTAATGGTGATTCAATTTCGTTCACCGCCGGATGCATTGATAAATTGCGGCGCTGGCGGTGGCATTGGTTCACAGATGCGGGGTGCGCTCGGGAAGATCCGCCCACCGGGATTCTTTACCTTCATTACTGGAGCGTCACAGTTTCTCGCGCTGGCGACGGCCTTTTTGATTCTAGGCCTCTGGAAAAAGGGTGCTTATTCAAGATTCCTAATCATAGGCGCCGGGATTGCCATTGCGATCTCAGGGATTGTTTCAACGTCCAGACTGGCATTGGGTGGCATAGGAATGGTGTTTGTCATGATTGGGATCATTGTTGCCTACGATCGCAACAGCATGAACAATATTTTGGGAATGTTGGTTCCGATTGGCCTGGTCCTCGTCGTGGTGACAAATCTCGACATCTTTCACGAAGGCCGTCAGGTCTTCGAGGCGCGACTTCAAGAAGCGGGAGATGCTGGTGTTGGGCTGGTTGGAACCGCATCCAATTGGACATCCCGGGCATTCGGAGACTTTTACGGAGGATTTCTTGCGATGAAGACGGCGCCCGCGCTCGGAGCTGGGCTGGGCGTTGGAACCAATGTGGGTGCGCGGCTCTTGTCGGGAAGTTACGGATTTCTTCTCGCAGAGGGTGAGTGGGCGCGAGTGGTTCTCGAACTCGGCCCTCTACTTGCGCTGCCCTATTTGCTGATTCGAGTGCTAATCTGCAGAACTTTGTTTCTAACGGCTGCACAGTGCGCCCGCGTCGGCAATGTTCTGCCGATGCTACTATTTGGAAGCTGTGCCCTGTTGATTGTAAGCGGGCAATTTAGCCAAACGAGCACGCTCGGGTTTGCAGTGCTCGGATCAGGATTTTGCCTGGCTAGCGCAAATTCGTCGATTAACAAGATCAAGGGGAACGTGAAGTCCGGCGATTTGGCTGGGACCGAACCATCCTTGAAAAAAAAGCCGCGCGGCCGCTCATCCTATGCGGAGACTCTGCATGGAGATAAACCTGCTGGCTCGAACTAGGTTTGCGTCACCCGCATACGCACCCGCTGATGATTTCAAAGGTAGCATTGATCACCGGAATTACCGGGCAGGATGGCTCTTATCTCGCTGAACTCTTACTCGGGAAAGGCTACGAGGTGCATGGCACCGTGCGTCGAACGAGCAGCATCGCACGGTCGCGTTTGAAGCATCTTCATGGCAACCCCGACATTTACGAACGGAAGCTATTTCTACATTACGCGGACCTGAACGATTCCACGACCCTGCGACGAGTGCTAACAAAAGTCGCTCCCGATGAATTCTACCATCTTGCCGGGCAAAGCCATGTGGGTGTCAGTTTCGAGATTCCGGAATCGACGTGCGAGATGACAGCTACGCCGGTCCTGCGGCTTCTCGAATTAATCCGCGATCTGCCGAAACGCCCCAAGCTTTATCATGCCTCGTCCAGCGAAATATTTGGCCGACCGCTCCAAGTTCCGCAGGATGAGCAAACTCCATACGCGCCTGTAAATCCCTACGGCTGCGCCAAGGCGTTTGCCACGCAGATGGTGAGGATATACCGGGATGCATTTGGATTATTTGCCTGCAATGGCATTACCTACAATCACGAATCCCCGCGCCGCGGAGAAAATTTCGTGACTCGAAAAATCTGCCGGACGGCAGCAGCGATCAAGCTCGGTTTGGAAAGCAAGTTAGTCCTCGGCGACACCACGACGCAGCGCGATTGGGGTGACGCCCGTGAGTTTATTGTGGGAATGTGGCTTTCCCTCCAGCATCCGACTCCAGAAGACTATGTTTTCGCCACTGGAAAGGTTCATTCCGTGCAAAATATCGTGGACTGGGCCTTTGCTGGAGTCGGGCTTGAAGCGCGGGATTACGTCATTCAGGACAAACGGTTGTTCCGCCCTGTGGAGCCGGGTCAGTTGATCGGGAACCCAGCCAAGGCGCAAAGTCTTCTCGGATGGGAGCCACGAAAAAACCTAGAGGCGCTAATCCGGGAAATGACTGCGGCAGAGATGGTGGCGCTAAAAAATGGCGATGTCAGCTAGCCTGGCAAACGCGGATCGCAAGGTGTCGGTGCTATTGGTGGGAAACTATGAAACGGATCGGCAGGAAAGCATGCAACGCTTTGCGAATGTGCTGGCTGCTGATTTGCCCGGTCAAGGTGTTATGGTGGAGGTTTGCCGTCCCACACCTTTATTCGGCAGGCTGCGGTCTTCGGCTTCCGGTTTCGGAAAATGGCTGGGTTATGTCGATAAATTTTTACTATTTCCCCTTCAATTGAAAAGATGCACGCGCAAGCTAGTGAAGCGATGCAATGCACAGAAAAATGCGTTTATCGTTCACATCTGCGATCACTCAAATGCAATCTACACCCGCTACCTTGGCGGGGTCAGGCATTTGGTGACGTGCAATGACATGCTCGCAATCCGCTCCGCGCATGGAGAGATTAGGCTAAATGCGACCCGTTGGTCGGGACAAAAGCTGCAAACGATGATTCTCCGCGGATTAAACCGCGCGCAAGCGGTGGCCTGCATTTCAGAGGCGACGCGCGGCGACTTACTCAGATTATCTACGTTGGCAGAAGGACAGACGCGCGTGATCTACATGGGGCAAAACTATCGCTACCGTCCACTTCCGCAGGCCGAGGCGCGGAAAGTGATCCGGGGGAAATTGCAGAACGAAAGCGGATCGATGTCATGGTCCCTTGGTTTTTCATTTCTACTCCATGTGGGTGGAAACCAATGGTACAAGAACCGCATTGGAGTTCTTAAAATTTATGCGGCGCTTCGTGAGCAGTTCGTCTTAAATGGAAAAAAAGATATTCCGAAACTGGTGATGATTGGTCCCGAGTGGATACCCACGATGAAAAACTTCATCGAACTGCACTCTGAACTCAGGGACGAAATTCTTTCGTTGCAAGGTGTGGACAACGAAGAATTGGGAGCACTTTACTCTGCTGCGGAGTTGCTGCTCTTTCCTTCACTGGAAGAAGGATTCGGCTGGCCCATCATCGAAGCTCAGGCTTGCGGCTGTCGAGTGGTCACGACAGGCAAGGCACCGATGACAGAAGTGGGTGGCGGGTCTCCAGTGTATCTCGATCCGGCGTGGTTGGATAATGAAGAGGGACTTCGGCGTGCGGCGGAGGCTGTCCACGATGTGTTGTTGGAAGATTCTTCTGCGCGTGAAGCTCGCGTTGAGGGCGGGCTGCGAAATGCAGCCCTGTTTTCAACCGAAAAAATGATCGGCGAATATGCCGAACTCTATCGCAGGCTTGCTGGATGAATGTCACCCGCTTCAACGCATGAAACTCCTCCATGTCTTGCAGTCCGCAAACCCTGCTGGCGGCGGGGTAATCGAAGCCGTGAATCAGTTCGCATTGGCGCACTTGAGGCAGGGACACGCGGTCGAAATTGCCTCGCTGGACGCACCCGAAGCATCGTGGCTGCCGGGGTGCCCCATGCGGGTGCATGCACTTGGCCGGGGCCGGCACGGATACGGTTATGCGGCTGGGTTTTCCTCGTGGCTCCAACGTGCGCGGGGGAAGTTTGATGCTGTGATCGTCAACGGTATCTGGCAATACAGCAGCTTTGCGGTTCATCAAACGTTTCGCGGCACAAATACGCCCTATGTTGTCTTTCCTCACGGGATGCTTGATCCTTGGTTCAAACACGCCTACCCACTGAAGCATCTTAAAAAAGCGATCTACTGGCACCTAGCCGAATCTCGGGTGTTTCGCGATGCACGGTTAACTCTCTTCACATGCGAGGAGGAGCAGCGTCTTGCACATCAATCGTTCCCACTAGCTCGATGCCGCGAGGCGGTGGCCAATCTCGGGACGACAGCGCCGTCCGGCAATCCTGTACAACAGCGCGCTGCCTTTTATGCTGGCTTTCCAGAGCTTGATGGAAAGCGCCTCATCCTTTTCCTCGGTCGTCTTCATGAAAAAAAAGGGTGCGATTTGCTAATCAAGGCATTTGCACGAGTGCGCTCGAAATTCAAGGCGGACGATGGGCCACTCCATCTCGTAATGGTTGGCCCGTGCGTCGATTCCGCATACCTCGCTACCCTCAAATCGCTGGCTACCGAGTCCTTTCCCGGTGAGGATCCTCCCATTACGTGGACGGGAATGCTGAGTGGCGAAGTAAAGTGGGGAGCCTATCGCGCCGCCGAGGTATTTATCCTTCCCTCGCATCAGGAAAACTTCGGTTTCTCTGTAGTCGAGGCGCTAGCGTGCGAGGTGCCGGTTTTGATCTCCGATAAAGTGAATATATGGCGAGAGATCGACGTGGATCGCGCGGGTCTCATCGGGACGGATGATCTCGATGGCACCGTTCGCCTTTTGCAAAACTGGCTTTGCAAAGAATCCGGGTCACGACATGGAATGCGTGTGGCGGCACTCCAGTGCTTCACATCAAGATTTGAAATCGCGCAGGCAGCCGGGCGCCTCATCGAACTACTAATGAATGCGGGCCACCCGAATTGCGAGGGTAATGTGACGCGGCTCCCGATGCCGGTGTCCTGACCCATGGACCCCAGGCTCAAAATCAATCTAGTCCTCGGCCAGCAACTCGTGTTTCCGCCGATCCGGGGCGGCGGGGTCGAAAACCTAAACTGGATGCTCGCGTGCGAGTTCGCGCGGCTCGGGCACGAAGTCGTGGCCTATTCCCGCGCCGTTCCAGAATTGCCGGAGAGCGAGACGGATGTGCATGGCATCCGGCATATCCGTCTGCGAGGTTACGACCTGCATCCAAACGTGTGGCTCGACCATGTGAAGGCGCTGCGCTGGGCCGTCCGCCTCGGTCCGGCATTGGAGTCGGCGGATGTCACCTCATTCCACACCGCGTTTTCTTTTCTCCTCCGGTACCGATCGGGGCTTGGCGTCTGCACGCACACGATTCATCGGACACCGAAGCCCATCGTGCCGCTTTATCGCAACCTTGATCGCGTCTATAGTGGTGGCGATGCAGTTGTCCAGCAGGCACTCGCCATTGATCCGCGAATTAAGAATCTAAAGCGCGTCTATAACTGTATTGCCATCCCGCGCGACGCGACCCCACCATTGCCTGTGCGCCACGGCACCGATGGATTGCGTTTTCTCTACGTTGGCCGCTTCGTGCGTGACAAGGGTCTTGAGTCACTTATCAAGGGATTCGAACTCGCTGTAAAGGATCATCCCTCCAACCGCCTCGCAACCATCGGAGCACAGACCGACGCCGGCGGTGCCGACACGGCGTTCTTCCGTGAAATGCACGCTTACGTGGAGACGCGGGGGATTGCCAACCATGTAGAGTTCTTGCCGGCGATTTTCGACAAGGAGAAGCTAGCAGCCCAGGTCGAGAAAGCGGACGTCATCTGTGTCCCGTCCCTGAGTGGCGAGACGTTCAGCATGACGGTGCTCGAGGGTATGGCGCAGGCCAAACCCATTCTCGTTTCAGACTTCGGGCCAATGCCCGAGGCGATCGACCACAAGGTGAATGGCTACGTTGCCCGCGCCGGGGATGCACAGAGCATTGGCGAAGCGATCGCGTTTTTTTCCACGCATCGCGACGATCTGCCGCGTCTCGGGGCTGCCTCCTTCGCAAAGGCGCGCGATCATTTCTCCGCAGCGGTCATCGCGCAGGAATATCTGGCCGACTTTCGCGACCTGATCGCCCGCAAATCCAGGACGACATGAACGCACCCTCTTCGTGAGAATTACGATCGCCCAAGGCGCATTTCTTCCTGTGCCACCGCTGCGCGGAGGTGCGGTAGAAAAAGTATGGTTTGCGCTCGGCAAAGAGTTCGCCCGGGCGGGCCATCACGTCACTCACCTCTCGCGCGAATTTCCCGGTTTGGCATCGGAAGAATCCATCGAGAAAGTGCGGCACATTCGTGTCGAAGGATTTGATACGCCGCGTTCGCTGCCTGTGCTCAAACTTCTCGACTTTATCTATTCGTTGCGCGTTGCACGCAGGCTCGCACCCTCTGACATTCTGGTGTCGAATACCTTTTGGCTACCCATACTGGTGCGATCTAAAAAGTGGGGCCGCCTTTACGTCCATGTCGCCCGCTACCCTCGCGGACAGATGCGTTTTTATCGTCACGCGGCCCGGCTCCAAACCGTGTCGGCTCCGATCGCCGAGGCCATTCGCCTGGAAATCCCGGGCTTCACGAATCTCGTCAGCACCATTCCATACCCACTGTCGGACTGGAGCGATAACAAGGCTGCAAGGACGAATGATGGCAGCCGCGAAAAGCAAATTCTCTATGTTGGTCGCATTCATCCTGAGAAAGGAGTCCAACTTTTGCTCAATGCTTTCGCTAGGCTTTCATCGGAACAGACTGAGAGATGGAAGGTCGTGATCGTCGGTCCCGCCGAGACGCGCTTTGGCGGTGGCGGCGAAGTCTTCCTCGCTGAACTCCACCGCATAGCCGAACCAATTCGAGACAAGGTGGAGTGGATTGGCCCGGAGTTCGATGCCGACGCGCTCGCCGCGCGTTACCGGCGCGCGAGCCTTTTTGTCTATCCTTCGCTCGCGGAACGCGGGGAAACCTTCGGTCTTGCCCCGCTGGAAGCCATGTCGCACGGATGCCCGCCTCTCGTTTCCAATCTGGCTTGCTTCCGCGATTTTATAGCCAGTCCGGTAAGCGGCTTTTCCTTCGATCACCGCAGCGCCGATCCTGCGGGAGCACTGGCTGTCAGGCTCGCAGAACTCCTCGCGGATCCGCAGCGCCTGTCCGTGGTGGGACGCACTGCCGCGGCACGAGCCGAGGACTTTCACCTCAAAAAAATAGCGCCCCGCTATCTCGATGACTTCGCCACTCTGCTTGCTTTGCCGTGAAACCCACGATCAGAAACGCCATGTGCGTTGACCGACTGGCTCGGGAAGGAACTCATGGGAAACTGGCTCGAAAAAAATGCCGGACAGTCCGACGATTCTATTGACGATTCGATACAGCAGTTAAAAACGCTGATTTCCCGGCATGCACGCTGGCTTGTTCACCGTCTGCGATCGTTTCAGTATTTGTTATTGAAAAGCATCCAGCGGCTGTTGAGAATACTTCCCGGCCTCGGATTCACGTCACGAGTTCTTGGGCCGCCGCGAGGGATCACGACGGTCGCGAATATCTGTGCAAGAAATGGGGGCAACGCGCCGAAAGTCCGTCTATCGGATTCCGTTCCGGGGATGCAGCACAACCGCAAACTTGATCCGATAACGATTCACGAAAGTGTGTTTGAGGGGTTTGGTGCAGAGCGCACTTATGCCACGGAGTCGTTCTTCATGTTGGAAGGATCGGGATTTAGTTGCTACGGTAAGCATAGCTTCGCGATTTTATCGGAGGACGATCTGCTGATAGACGATTTTAGTTTCGATATTTGGACCAATCACTGGCACCATGTCTTTCGGCGAATCAAGTCACCCAAACCTCGTCGAATCGAAGGCAAACTATGTGCGGTCTTGGAGTCGCAGGCAAGCACCTACGGCCATTGGTTGCTCGATTTTGCACCGCGGCTTGCCCGCGCCAAGGCAATTCTTGACAAACGTGGGGAAAAGACTCGCTACCTCATTGAATACCGGGCCCAACCGCACGAACGCGAACTCCTGACGGCGCTCGAACTTGCAGAATCCGACATTGTGGCGCGCAAACCGGGCATCCGTTACGACGCTGATTACTGGTTCCTGCCCTCACCGACTTCGCGCTCGGCCATGAACTTGAGCCGGGAATCCATCACTACGCTGCGAAACCTCTTCCCTGCGGCCGTTCAACCGGCATCCACGGGTCGCCGCCTCTATCTCTCCCGCAGCCATGATCGGTTTAGGCGAATCCTCAACGAGCCTGAAGTCGTCCACCTCCTGCAGGAACGCGGCTTTGAAGTCGTATTTCCTGCTGATCTTACCTTGCGTGAACAAGCCCAATTGTTTGCATCGGCGGATGCTGTCGTCAGCGTGATCAGTTCTGGCCTCGCCAACGTGATTTTTCTCCCACCCCGGTCCGCTGTCATTGAAATATTCCCCGACGATTTCTTCATGCCAGTCCAATGGTCCCTGGCGGATCTTTGTGAATTGCGTTACTACTACTTTTTTGCCAGCGGGAGCCAGCCCGCCGCAATCGATGGGATAGGAAACCGGCACGCTGACCTTCGCGTCAACATCGCCGCATTGGAAAGCACACTAAGACTTGCTGGTTTATGACCCAGCAGGCTCCTATTGGCGATAATCTAGTGCTTCCAGTTCCGAGGTCTGCCGCAGACTCCGATCCTTCCGTACATGTAAAGTCGGCGAGCGATCGCCGGGCGAATCACTTCAATTTGATTCGGGTTCTTGCGGCGCTGGGAGTCCTGTACAGTCATTCGTTCGCGCTCACCGGTCATCCCGAGGTTCTTATCGGAGGCAAGACGGTTGGTTTTTTATGTGTCGCTGTATTTTTTTCCATCAGTGGATTTTTAATAACCAAGAGTTGGTTCCGCCTGCCAAGCTCCGCCGCCTTTACGCGCAATCGCTTCCTGCGAATTTATCCGGGATTATGGCTCGCCGTCGTCATTACCGCGCTAGTCGTCGGGCCATTGGCTACGGTGCTTCCCATGCGAGAGTATTTTCTAAATGTGCGATTCTGGGCGTATCTGGCGGGAAACAGCTCCCTGCTCCATGTCGTGCATCGGCTGCCCGGGGTATTTGCGGAATCGGCGAATCATTCGGCAAATGGTTCATTGTGGACACTGCCATACGAAATCGTTTGTTACGCGGTCATCCTCGTATTCGGAGTTTTGTCGAAGAAGAATACAAAACACTTTGTGATCCTTGTTTCATTGGTGCTGATTGCCTTGTTTGGTGCTGTATTTACAACCTCGCTTTCGACAAATGAAGAAGCGACCCAAGTGCTGCTATTCCTGATCCGTCTTGCTGAGCTTCTCCCCTTTTTTTTCGTCGGGTCGCTTGTCAGCTTTGCGCCAGCACGCGTCCGAAAACTAACCCCTGCGTTGACACTTGGATTGCTCTGGGCCGTTGTGTCAGAAGATACACAGACAATTTCGCTTGTGCTTCCGGCGACGCTTGCCCCCCTTGTTGTCACGTTAGCCTATCTGCCTAATTCCCTGCTGGCGCGCTACAATCAATTCGGAGACTACTCATACGGCATTTATCTCTATGCGTTTCCAGTTCAGCAGATGGTCGCGTTGCACCTGAAAGACTCTCGTCCCTGGCAGAATATCCTCTGCTCGCTCCCAATGGTTTTCGGCCTGGCGTTCGTTTCGTGGCACTTGATTGAGAGCCAGGCTCTCAAATTCGTCCGGCAGTCTCAATGCCCGCGGTCCGGCCTATGACAGGAACTGTGATCTGCGACGATCTTCTCCACATCGGGCTGATTACTTTCAATCGTGCGGCAAAACTGGAGCGGACACTTGATGCACTCGCCAAATCTTGTTTCAAGGACTTTCCTTTCACTATCTACGACAATGCCAGCACCGATCACACGCCGACAATCATCGAAAAATACCGCGGTTATTTTTCCAAACTTCGGGTGATCCGGCATCCACGAAATATCGGTGTCGATGGAAACGCGATGCGTGCCTATTCAGACGCAGGCGGACGGTTCTTCTGGTTGCTCTGCGACGACGATTTACTGCATCCTGAATATTCTGCGGAAATTGTCGCTGAATTGCAGAGGGACGAGACGGATTTGGTTTGCATCAACGCGATTGGCCTTGAGGGATTTGAACCGGGTTATCGGGGGCGACTGAACGATATGGCGCAGAGAAACTGGAGATTTTTCTGGCTTGGAGCATTCGTTCCCAGCACGATCTATCGCACGTCGCTGATTACCTCAAAGATACTCCAGCAAATGATCCTTCATTGCGGCCAATACTACTTCCATGCGATTTTGATGGCCGGTTGTGTTGAGGCGAATTGTCGAGTTTTCATTGCCAACCCCGGTTTCATGGAACGCGAACCGAGCAATGACATAGGGACCGATTGGGTTGCCTACACTTATGGCTGGCTTCGGAGTCTCGAAGATTGTACGGAAGTAAAAACGCGACACATGGCTTTCTGGCATCGTTTTGGCCCCGCTGAAAACTGGTGGCTGATTACGCTCAAGTCAGCAGCTTATATGCTCGCCTTCAAGAATGAAAAGCGCACGAATGTATTGCAAATGTGGCTAAATCTTCCAGGCGGAGCACGCTTATTCTGTGTTCCAATCTTGGGATTTCTTTGTCTCCCACGATTGGTCCTTCGATCTATCGGAAAGCGTCTCAAGACAGGGGCCGGACAAAGTGCCGGGCGGTAATGGGGACAGCTCGCGAACATCCTAACAACATGCTGCCAGCCTTGCGGAGTAATCAATGAAGGTAGTCATTTTGTGCGGTGGCAAAGGAACCCGCTTGAGGGAAGAAACAGAGTTCCGCCCAAAACCCATGGTCCCAATCGGCAATCGTCCGATTCTGTGGCACATTATGAAAATCTACGCCCACTATGGGCACAAGGAGTTTATTCTTTGCCTGGGATACAAGGGGGACATGATTAAGGAATACTTCCGAAACTATCTCTGGAACATTTGCGACATTACCCTGATGCTCGGACGTCAACAGGCGGTCCAGTTTCACAGTCGGCATGACGAGGAGGACTGGAAAGTGACTTTGGCCGACACCGGTGAGGACACGATGACCGCCTTCCGTGTGAAACAGGCGCTGCGTTACATCCCGTCGAACGAAAGTTTCTTGCTTACTTACGGTGACGGGCTGGCGACAATCGATGTCAATGCCAGTATTGCGGCTCATCGTGTGGCGGGCAAAATCTGCACGATTTCGGCGGTTCATCCAGCCGGGAGATTCGGGAACATGCGAATTGAGGAGGATGGGCGCATCCAAGTTTTTAACGAGAAGCCGCAGTACGATGAAGCCTACGTCAACGGAGGCTATATGATTTGTGAGCCAAGCATCATCGAATACCTGCCGGATGATCCGGCTGTGATGTTTGAACGAGGGCCAATGGATCGGCTTGTGGCTGACAATCAGCTTCATGCCTACCGGCACGAGGGTTTCTGGCAGCCGATGGATACCTATCAGGAGAATCAGTACCTCAACAAACTCTGGGCCGATGGCATGGCTCCCTGGAAGATTTGGTGACGATGCCGTTTG
>JAYVRQ010000539.1:0-14695 GCA_043776145.1 Chthoniobacteraceae bacterium | reverse complement strand
CGGCTTCACGCGCGGGGAGGCGGATGCGGCAGAGCTGATCTTCGAGCGCGGGCGCAGTGGATTCGACGCCGTTGATGGAGACGGAAATCAAACGCGCTTTCGGAGGGAGGCGGAGGCGGAGTTCCTCGGTCTGAAATGCGGGAAGCTCGAACTCGGCGAAGTGCGCGCAACTGCCGTCGGAATTGATGACCGTGAGATGCTGCGCGCGGGTGATGCCGATGCCGTAAAATTCCTTCGCGGCTTCGGGCGCGGGCGCGACGCCTTCCTGCTCCCGCCATTCCACGGTCAGCAGTTCTTCGCCAGCCACGCCGAGGTCATAGACGGTCAGCTTTTCCCGAGCGGTCTTCGCCCAAAGCGAGCCGGTGATGTTTTCGAGATCGGGCCGCGCGGATTCGATCTGCACATTCCCGGACGGCCCGGTGAGCATGGGAAATTGCGCGCGCTTCCGGCCCTCGTGATTTTCAATCGCGACGCGGTAGGTGAAATGCAGCACGCCCGAACCGGGCCGCAGCGCGAGCAGGGCGAGGCGATTTTTCGCCATGCCGAAACGCGCGAGGTCGGGCGCGGGCGATTCGATTTTTTGCGACTGAAGATGCAGCGCCTGCGCAAAAAGCGGGACGAGCGCGTCGCCGTCGCGCAGCACTTGGAACGGCGCTTTCACCTCGATGCGGAAGAACGCGGGCTCTTGCACGATGCGATATTCCGCAGGCTCGAATGACAGCACGGGCTGCTTCTCCGCATCGGGCGATTTCGTGACGAGTTGGCCGGGCACGATCACCTGCACATCGGCTGCGAATGCAGGTTGCAACAGGCACAGCAGCGCGATGGCGGCGGCGGCCTTTCGTTTGAGCGCCTGATTTTGCAGATTGATGAGAACGCCGAATGTGACCACGCCGAGGCAGAGCAGGACCATGCCGCGATTCCATCCCGCGAAGGCGGCGAGCGTGGGGAAGACTTGGTAGAGCAGCAGGAAAACGATGCCGCCGATGAAGCCGGTCTTCGTGCCGAGAAGCAGGCGCGCGTAATTCACCAGCAGCGCGCCGGGCACGACGACCGCGATGATGAGCGCGACGGTGAAAGAGAAGCGCGAACTGAGGTAGAGCATCAGCGGAAAGTAGAGCGCGTAGCCCGCCGCGATCGTGAGCAACTGGAGCGCGGTGAGCGGCTGGCGCGCGAGGATGATCGCGGAGACGGCGAGCAAAAAGAGCAGGCAAATGATCGGGCCGATTTCGAGGAGTTGCAGCAGCGAGCCGTGCAGATTGCGGCTCTCCACGATGCGCGCGGAGAAGGAATCCGGCGCGAGAAAATCCTTCCGCTCCCAGACCACGCCTTCGTCCGCGCCGGGGATCGCGCCGTCCCCGCTTTCAAAATGGATCGCGGTCAAATCGTGCCGGTGGAACGCGACGCGCAGATGTTTCACGGGCTCGGCGGCGGGGCCGTCCATGCGATAGGTCACGCCTTTCAGCGAAGCGGCCTGATACGAGATGTCGATGTTGACCGTCGCGTGCGGTTCGAGCGTGCCGCTCCAAAACCACGCATCCTTCGCATTCTCCTGAATGCCCGGCGCGGACGCTTGCAGCTTCAATCCTCCCGCCAGTAGCGAATCGTTTTCCGAGCGGGGATGCGGACATTTGAAAAGCACGAACACCGGCTCGTCGAAAGCGTTCGTCAGCACATGGCGCGCGTGAAATTCCCCCGACATGTCAATGACCGTGCGCAGGCCGCGGTAGTCCCGGCGTCCGTGCATGTCGAAGGTGATTTCCGACGACTCCGGCTGCGCGGGTTTGATGACGGCAACATCGTCACTCCGCTTGCGGATCACGACGCGCGGGGATTCCTGGATCAGTTCCGTCTTCGATGAACGCATCGGCTGGCCGACAAATTCGGGCCGCTCCTGCATGAGCATGTGCAGCCCGAAAAAGCCGAGGCCGATGGCGATCCAGCTCATCAGCCCGGCGCCGATCAGGCCGCCGAGTGGAGGCGATACAATGCTGGAAGTGGGAACCTGGGGAGTCATGGTGTCTGGGCCTGCGTTCAAGGGGATGTGCATGACCGCCGATGCGCAACCATTTTTTCAAACCGCGCAAAGCCTCGACAAAACGGGAGCCTTCCCTAGCCTCGCATTTGGATGTCACGCAAAGACTCAACACTGCCGGAGTCGGCTCCCCCGGACGCTCCCGCCGGGCGCGCGGAGGAGACGGCGCAGGAGCGCGAAGAGCGGATGAATCTCGCGCTGGATTCCGCGGGCGTCGGCACCTGGAATTGGAAGATTCCCAGCAACTCGATCTCGTGGGATGAGCGGATGCACGACATCTTCGGGATCAAGCGCGGCACCTTTCCCGGCAACTACGAATTTTTCGCCGCGCTACTGCATCCCGACGACCGCGACCGCGTGAATGCCGAGGTGGCGCGGGCCGTGAATGAGGATGCGCCTTTCGACAGCCAGTACAGCATCGTCGCGCCGGAAGATCACAGCATCCGCTGCGTGCGCGCGCGGGGAAAAGTATATCGCGACCCGGATGGGAAGGCGGTGCGGATGACCGGCGTGTGCTGGGACATCACCGCGCGGCGGCGGGCCGACGAGGCGCTGATCGAGAGCGAGCAGCGGTACGGGCGGCTGCTCGATTCCGTCACCGACTATGTTTATACCGTGAAGCTGATGTCCGGCCTCGTGACCTCGACTTCGCACGGCCCGGGATGCCGCGCCGTCACGGGTTATTCGCCCGAGGAATTCCAGGCCGACTCGTGGCTGTGGCACCGCATCATTCACAAGGAAGATCAGGAGATGGTCGTGGAAACCATCGGGCGCATGATGCTGGAGAAAACGCCGCAGACCATTGAGCACCGCATGGTCCGGCGCGACGGCGCGATCCGCTGGGTGCGCAACAAACAAGTGCCGCGCTACGATGACGACGGGCAGTTGGTTTCCTACGACGGGCTCGTGTCGGACATCACGGAGCGGAAGCTCGTGGAGGCGAAAGTGCGCGAGGTGCTCGCCGATCTGTTGAAGTCGCACGATGAGTTGAAGGCCGCGCAGATGCAGCTCATCCAGGCGGAGAAGCTGCAATCCATCGGGAGGCTCGCGGCGGGTGTGGCGCACGAGGTGAAAAACCCGCTCGCCACTTTGCAGATGGGCATCCAATGCCTGCGCGATGCTGGCGCGGGCGGCGATGAAACGACGGCAATGGTGCTGAATGAAATGCAGGAAGCAGTACGGCGCGCGGGCGTGGTCGTGGGCGATCTGCTGAATCTTTCCTCGCCGAAGGAACTCGGCATGGTCGCGACGCCGATCAATGCGCTCATCGAGCAATCGCTGCGCTTCGTGCGCTACGAGACCGTGCAGGATCGGGTCGAAGTCGTCTGCCATCTCGCGCCGGATCTTCCCGCCTGCCACGTCGATCCCGACAAGATCGAGCAAGTGCTCATCAATCTTTTCACGAACGCCTGCGACGCGATGGCCGAAGGCGGCACGCTCACCGTCACGACCGCGCTGCGGACACTCCATGCGGGGGAAGTCACGTACGAGGCCGGTGATCGCGGCGGCGTGCGCTTCCGCGAAGGCGAACGCGTCGTCGCCATCGAAGTCCGCGATACCGGCTCCGGCATTCCCGCGGACAAGCTGGGCCGGATTTTCGATCCCTTTTACACGACCAAACCGACCGGCCAGGGCACCGGCCTCGGCCTCTCCGTCGCGAAGCAGATCATCGAACTGCACAAGGGCCGGATCAGCGTGGGGAATCATCCCGATGGCGGAGCAGTCGCCACAATTCTCCTGAAGGGTCCGTGACGTGATTGATGTTGAAATGACCTCGCCCGCACCCATGCTCCCCGCATGAATTTCCGCCGCACCGCCGCCATCGCCGTGCTCCTCGCCATCGGCGGCTGGGCGCTCGCGCAGCGCGGGCCGCGCTTCAATTTCGGCCCGCAGCCCGGAACCGGCGGCGTCATCACCGCGCGAGACGCGGGCCAGCACACGGGCGAAGAAACGCCGAAGTGGCAAAACGCGCCCGGCTTTGAAAAGGACGTCTTCACCTTCGTCCGCATCATGTATCGCTCGGGACGCCGCACCTTTCACCCGTACGGCGGGCGGCGCTGGATGACCGACTACCCCGACGCCGACCTGAACATTTCCTACCGCCTCCAGCAGATGACCTCGATGAAAGTCGATCCCAACTGCCGCGTCCTCGAACTCAGCGATCCCGAGCTGAACCGCTTCCCCTTCATCTACATCGTCGAGCCCGGCGACCTCGCGTTCACCGACGAGGAAGTCGCCATCCTCCGCCGCTACCTGCTCAACGGCGGCTTCCTCATGGTCGATGATTTCTGGGGCGAGGATGAATGGGCGAATCTCGCCGACGAAATGAAGCGCGTCTTCCCCGAGCGCGACTTCCGGGACATCCCGCGCGACCACCCGCTCTTCCACTGCGTCTTCGACATCCCGAACGATCTGAACCTGCAAATCCCCAACGTCGTCCTCGGCACGAACAGCCAGTATCACGGCATCACCTGGGAGCGCGAGGACGCGCGCGAGGTCCACATCCGCGCGATCTACGACGACAAAAACCGCATCATGGTCATCGCCTGCCACAACACGGACAACGGCGACGGCTGGGAGCGCGAAGGCGACAACGTGTATTTCTTCCGCGAGTTCTCGGAGAAAAAATCGTATCCGCTCGGGATCAACATCATCTTTTACGCGATGACGCATTGAGGAAAATGCCGCGCGCCTCTCAGTAAGCTCTCGCCATCGCGGGACGCGGCGATATTCTCGGGGAAAACGGACCCCCGATGTCGAAAAATGTTCCAGAGAAATTTCGAGTCCTCCTGATCGAGGACAGTCCGGGCGATGTCTTTCTCCTGCGCGAAATGCTCAATGCGGAGCGCAAATGCCGTTTCTATATTTCGGATGTCGCGACGACGCTCGCGGAGGGCATCGCGCAGATGGAGTCCGGCGGGTTCGACATCGCGCTGCTCGATCTCGGCCTGCCGGACAGCGACGGGCTGGAAACTTTTTCGCGCGCACACGCGAGCGCACCGGGCGTTCCCATCATCGTCCTGAGCGGGCAGGACGATGGCGACCGCGCGGTCGATGCCGTGCAGCATGGCGCGCAGGATTATCTCGTGAAAGGCCGCATCGACGGGGCCGCGCTGCATCGCGCCATGCGTTACGCCGTCGGGCGCGCACGCTCCGAGGCCGCGCTGGCACACGAGCGCGACTTGCTGAACACGCTGCTCGAAAACATTCCCGACCGCATTTATTTCAAGGATGAGCAGAGCCGCTTCATCCGCATCAACCACGCGCTGACGGAACTTTTGGGATTCGAGAAACCCGAGGAGGCGTATGGAAAAACCGACGCCGATTTTTACGATGGGGAACACGCGGACAAGGCGCTCGCGGATGAGCGGCGCGTGATGGAGACCGGCGAGCCGCTGCTCGGCGACGTCGAGTTCGAGATGCTCGCCGACGGGCGCAAAGCCTGGTCGCTCACCACGAAGCTCCCGCTGCGCGATCGCAAGGGAAACATCGTCGGCACCTGCGGCATCTCGCGCGAAATCTCCGCGCTCAAAGAGATGGAGGATCAGCTCGCGACCGAGCGCAATCTGCTCCGCAGCGTGATCGATAATCTTCCCGACCGCATCTACCTGAAGAACGCACTCGGCGTGTATTTGCTCGATAACATTTCCCACCAGCGCTGGCTCGGCGCGACCGAGGCGAGCCAGGTGCTCGGACGCTCAGTCTTCGATTTTTTCCCGCAGGAAACCGCCGAGCGCCTGCACGCGATCGACCGCGGCATCATGGAATCCGGCGAGGCGCTGCTGAATATCGAGGAGCAGCTTTACGATGCGGAAGGGCAGTTGCGCTGGGTGCTCACGACGAAGGTGCCGTGGCTCGATGAAGTCGGCGGCGTGCTCGGGCTCGTCTGCATCAGCCGCGACATCACGCAGCAAAAGGAGGACGAGGAGAATCTGCGCGCGGCTTACGCCGAGGTGAACCGCAGCCGCGAGGAGGTGCTCGCCGCGATGGAGAAGCTGCAGGCCGCGCATCAGGAGTTGCGCAGCGTGCAGTTGCAATTGATCGAGGCGGAGAAAATGAAACTCGTCGGGCGTCTCGCCGCGGGCGTGGCGCATGAAGTGAAGAACCCGCTCGCCGTCATCAAGATGGGCGCGGAATTTCTCTCGATGCACGAAATGGCCGCCGAATCTGACGTGCGCGAGACGCTCGCCGGCATTGCCGACGCGGTCGGCCGCGCGGACGCCGTCATCCGCGGCCTGCTGGATTTCTCCGCGCCGAAGACACTCGAAGTCCGCGCCGAATCGCTCAACGCCGTCATCGAGCAAAGCCTCATGCTCGTGCGCGGCGACCTGAAGGGCATCGCCGTCGAGCGCGAACTCGGGCGCAGCCTGCCCGTCGTCCATCTTGATCCCGGCAAGATCGGGCAGGTCTTCATCAACCTCCTCACCAACGCGGCGCACGCGATGGAAGACGGCGGCACGATCACCGTGCGCACTTACGCCAAACAACTCACCGGCATCGGCTCGAACGTTTCCGATCAGCGCGTCGAATCTTTCCGCGTCGGCCAGACACTCGTCATCGCGGAGATCGACGACACGGGCCACGGCATCCCCGAAGACAAACTGCCGAAAATCTTCGATCCGTTTTTCACCACGAAACCCACCGGCAAAGGCACCGGGCTCGGCCTCTCCGTGGTGAAAACCATCGTCGATCTCCACGGCGCGACGATCGACCTGCGCAATCTCCCCAGCGGCGGCACGCGCGCCACCATCATGTTCCGAACCTAAAAACCAAACACTGCACCACCATGGAAACCGAAACTAAAAAACGGGTCTTTATCGTCGATGACGAATCGGGCTTCACCCACCTGCTCAAGCTCACGCTCGAACGCACCGGGCGCTACCTCGTGAAGGAGGAAAACGACGGCACCAAAGCCTGGCTCGCCGCGCGCGAGTTTGCGCCCGACATCATTTTCCTCGATGTCGTGATGCCGAAAATCGACGGCGGCGACGTGGCCCAGCAGATCAGCAGCGACCCGATGCTCAAGCATGTGCCCATCATTTTCCTCACCGCTATCGTGTCGGAAAAAGAAGGCGGACACATGATCGGCGGCTTCCCGTTCATCTCGAAGCCCGTGAGCTTGCAGGCCATCACCGAGTGCATCGACAAGCATCTCGGCAAGAGCTGAGACGCCCGCCCCGCATCGTCCAGGGAAAGAAGATGCCGCGCCGCGCCGAGTTCCTGTTGACACGCGCTCTCTGGCTAGCGGGCTGGAAGTAACCGGCCCGCAAATCGCGGGGCCGCCCTACCGAGCTTTCGTCGCCGGTTTTGTCGGCGAGGAAAACTTCACCCCGCGCACCGCCGCTTCCCGCTCGCGCTCGCGGATGAAATCCATGAACTTCCGCACGTCGTAGCCGGACTTGCGGGCGAGTTCGTCGCGCGTGCGGCGGATTTCGGTGAGGATCGGATTCGGTTCCATGTCGTCATAGTGGCAGCAGTTCTTCCGGCGTGCAAATCACCGGACACGCCAGCCCGCGCTCGGCGCACGCGCGCTCGATGCGGCGGACGAGATGCGGGTTGTTGATATGTTTGCAATTCCAAGTCAGCAGGAAATCCATCGCGTGAACGGCGGAGAAAGCGATGTGCGCCGCATCCGGTGCGGCGTTCGCGGGAATGATTTGCGAGCCGAGCAGATGCTCGATCAATTCATCCACCTCCGGCTGCGCGGGCAGACGCGAAATCCCGTCGAGCGCACGCAGGCGCGCCTCCGCCATCGCCGCGTCACCCCCGGCAGCCTCCACCACGACGACTTCAAAAGTGAAGAGTTCGTATTCGTGCCGCTTCGTCTCCCACCATTCCTCCGTCGTCTCCTGATCGGCCGCCAGCCGCAAATCCCGGCTCCGCCGCGCCGTCAGGTAACTCGGAATCGTCGTTTCGAGATAGAGTTTTGGGAGACTCATCAACACAACCGTAACCGGCTCCTAGAGCCAGCAGCAAGCAAGCTAACATGAGCTTGGGAAATTTCCATCTGCTATAGGTTGAACCAGTGTGCGAATTTGACAACGCGGCGCTCGGTTTCTGGCAGCATCTGGTCGCGAAGCTCGGGAACCTTTGTCCAGTGAACGGTCGGGCGAAAGTGGTGCCCTTGGTGGAAGCCGTTGTTAAACCAAAGCAGGTTATAGATTCGGCTGTAGCAACTCACCGAATCCGCGAGGTGCCGGCCGGGAACGGCGTGGTGGTGTTCCAAGTAGTTTTCCGCGAGCGCAGCGGCTTGCCCGAGATACCAGACAGGCAGGAAGAACCGGATAACATAGGCCGGGCTCGTCCACACGAGAGCTGCGACAAAGCCAAGCCATGCGGCGGACTCTATCCAGACCATGGCTGCCCGGCGATGTAACCTGGCGGCTTTGTAAAGCGCGACGAAATCCGTGCGAAATGGCCCCAGTAGCGCATAGGCAAGGATATGCTCCTCACGACCCGGCTGCCGCGAATGGCGGAACGTCGAAGAGTGATCACGGGTGGTTCCCGTCTCGGGATTCTGCGGGTCGTTACTAAACTGATGATGGTTCAGATGGTGGTATTTGTAGAGCGTCTGGGGCACGCCAAGAGGCAGGCTATTCAGGACGGAGAAAACATCGTTGAGCCAGGCAGCCCGAAAGAATGGATTGTGGAGGAAATTGTGGGCGACGCATTGGTAGTTCGTGCAGTTGAGGAAAACGAGCGCGCCTCCCAAGAGCAACATCGCCGGCCAAGGTAGTCGGTGGTAGTTGCATAGGCCGACAACAATCAACCCCAAGTTGACTGCGCTGAGCAGCACCAAGAAGCTGTCTCTCCAATTTTGCGCGAAGACTTTGGCTTTCACCGTGGGTCGGAGCCGAGCACGCACTGGCGCTTGTAGTCGGCGAGCTTGAAGCCATGCTTGCGGCCCATACCGCTGATGTCGGCGATTTGCGCCTGCGACAACGAGCCGGTGAACCTGGAATCGCCGATGCCTTCAAAACCGAGAAGCATTGCCTCGGCCATGCATCCATAGGTTTGTCCGCGGGGCAAAGGAAAGCCGGCGATTTCGAGATCCTCATCAAAGGGAAGCGAGACGATGCCGCCCTTGATAATGAGCAGGTCATTCCGATCCAGGTCCGTGCGGACACTCGCGGGCACGGAGAGATCGCAGATGATGGCATTGCGGGCAAAGCAACTTGTCGTGAGTGGAGCATCCACCGCATTGAGCGCAGCGACGACTACTTGGGCTTCTCCCACGGCTGACGTGTCTGTGGTGGTGAGCGCGTTGGGAATCCTGGCGGCGAAGGTTTCAAGGCGCTGCCGCGAACCGGGTTTAGCGTTCCCAATGAGAATGGTCCGCCGATAACGTGGCGCGAGAATTTCCGCGCAAGTGCGCCCGATATTTCCAGCCGCTCCAGCGATGGCTAATACGGACTCGCATTCTGCGATGCCGGCTTCGCGCTGGGCCAACTCGATAGCTTCGAGGGCGAGGACGATTGCATAGCTATTCCCCGTCGTTACCCCGATGCCGTTTTTTGCGACGCGAGTGCCGTTCAGCGTCACGATCGAGGTGTATTGACCGAGCGCGACCATCTTGCAATCCAGCGAGTGCGCGAGGTCGATGCCCTGCTGCACGAGAGCCTGCGGCAAGGCGAGGCAGCCTCCGTCGAGTTGGCGTTTGACCCAGCGCGAGGTGAAGGGGAGGAGAATGGGGAATACGCGAACTGTGCCGCCCGCCTCAGAGCGCACATCGACCGCGCTCATCACCACTGGCGTGGTGCGCGAAACGAAATGGGCCAGATACTCCTCGCGTTCCCGAGCGGGCACTGCGGAAAACTGGGGCTCCACGGAAACGAAATCATCGGTATCCACGAAGTGACAGAGCCAGGCAACCCTGACCGTAGAGGTTTGCTTTTGGCGGAGGTGAAAATGGGGTTCGTTGAACGCGACAAACTTTCCATCGGTGCGCGCCGCTTCGCGGGAGACGGTGCCGGTGCCATTGCCACTAAGGAAAAATCCTGTCAGCCCGAGCACATTCCCCCTCGCCAGCAGCGAACAAACTTCCGCCAACGCCGTCAGTAACCGTTGGATTTCCACCTCTTCGATGAAAGCCGACGGTTCCAGCCGCAGGGTGAAGCGGTCGCTCAGCGTGGGTGCGATCCGAATCCGATGAACGTTAAGCAGATAACCAGCGATGACGTAAGCGAGATCTTCCTGCGCGCTAAGGAAGCGAAGCAGAAAGCTCGATGAGTGCGCCGCCGAGTGGAACTCAATTGCGAGCATCAAACCTCGTCCCCGAATCTGGGCGATCACTGTGGGATGAGCCGCCGCCAAGGCTCGCAGACCGGTGAGCAGCCGTTCTCCTTTTGCCGCACACGCGGCGATCAGGGCATCGTCGATCAGTTCGAGCGTCTTGCTGGCGATGGCACAGGAGAAATCGTCCTCGGCATAGGTGCTGGTATGCTTGAGATCGAACTCGTCGCAATAACGCTCACGGGCGACGAGCAACGCGGAAATCTTCGCGATTCCCCCGCCGAGCGCTTTAGAAAGCACGATGTAGTCGGGCCTCACTCCCAACGCTTCGCACGCGAGAAAAGCGCCCGTCCGCCCCAGCCCGGTCTGGCACTCGTCCGCGATGAGCGGCACGCCACGCTCGGCGCAGAGTTGAGCCGCGCGATGGAGGTAGGCGGCCTCGACCAAGCGAACTCCGCCTTCGCCGAGGATCGGTTCGAAGATGAACCCCGCGAGATCGCCGCCGACGGCAAAGGCGGCTTCGAGCTGTTTGAAATTATTTGCGGCGATGCGGAGGATGTTCAGGCTGGCGAGGGCAAAGGCTTCGCGGTATTGAGGATTGGCCGTCAGTTGCAGCGCGCCGAGTGTCTTGCCATGAAAGCCGCGATCGAGGGCGATGAACGTCCGCGCGCCCGTCTCGAGCATGGCGTGTTTCATCGCCGCTTCGACCGCTTCCGCGCCGGAGTTTCCGAAGACCACGCAATAATCGCGTCCCGCGCGACGTGAAAGCTCGCTCGCCAGCCTCTGGGCATAGTCGCGGCGCGAGCCTTGCGCGTGAAAGGGGCGACCGCTCTGAATCAGCCGCTGCGCCTCGACGACCAGCGCGCGGTGCGAGTGCCCGAGAATCAACGAGCCATAACCACCGACGAGGTCCAGCACCGCTACTTCACGACCCGACGAGTCATGGTAAAAAAGATGATCTCCCTCGCCGCGCACGTAGCTGACATCGAGGCGCAGCGTGTGAAGCAATTGATTCAGGCGTGGCTTGAAGTGGACCTTCACGGCGAGTAGGAAATACGATCGCCTCCTTTATAAAGGAGCGTATGCGCTGTGTCTAGCGCAGAGCTTATACGCTCCATGGAAGGGCGTGTCAGACCAAGCTCTCCTGCGCATCATCGGCCGCAACGTGGCCGACGCCCGGTTGCGGGCGAACCTGACGCAGGAGTGTCTTGCCGAATTGGTCGGCGTTCACGCCAAGACCATCGGCAGCATCGAACGCGGCAAGTATCCTTTCGGCGTCACGACGCTCATCCGCCTCGCGCAGCATCTCGAAACGAGCGCCAATCGTTTGCTCGAAGGCGCTCCCGAGCCAAACGCTCAACACGCTGCCCGCATCCGCAAGGCGCTTCCCCGCCGCCGCAAAGCCCGCGCGGTTTGAAGAGCCAGCCGCGTTCACCATGCGGCTGTCACCACGCAACCTACGTCTTTGGCGGTTCCTCGCGCAGCACGCACGCGGGTTCCTCTTCGCGAAGCGGCAGATCGGCGGGGTGGTAAAGCCGCGTGCGCAGCGATTTTTCCCTCTCCTGATAATAGGCGGCTCGTTCCTGCGGCGTGGTGCCGATTTCGCGCTGGATGCCGACGCGGATGTCGCGGAGCCATTCGAGGCCGTCGGTGTGGGTTGCTGGTTTAGTCGGTTTCATCGTCGAGGAGTTCCAGCGGGGTGATGAGTTGCGGTGTGGCATAACCGAGCAGGGCATTGATGCGCCGGATGTGAGGGAATTTGTTGGCGTTGGCGATGTGCTGGCAATTCCAAGTCACGAGAATATCGCATTTGTGGAAGGTGGCGAGCGCGAGATGGTCAGCATCGGCGGATGCCTCGATGGGCATGACTTTGTTCCGATGGTAGGTGGCGACGATCTCGGCGACTTCGGCGGTGTAGGGCAGGAGCGGTAGAGCGGAGATGAGGTCGAGGCACTGCGTGCGTTTTGATCGGCCGCGCGCTGGAGTTCTTCGAGCACGACGGCGGAAGTCACACGCTGGTCGTCATCCGGCGGGGCGTCCCACCAGCGGCGCGTCCAGTTGCGGCGGGCGTGCAATTGCGGTGTCGAAGTAGAAGCTGGGGACGCTCGTCTCGATGTAGATGAGTCGCGGCATGGGAGGTCAGGGTCCGTCAGGGTCCACTTTTTACCGGCCTGAGCTGGCGTCGCAGCTACCTTGGCAGCGGGAAGCGGGCGGTGAGGGCGCGGACTTCGGTGCGGACTTTTTCGAGTTCGGCGTCGCTGTCTTTGCCGGTGAGCGCGCGGTGGATGAGGTCGCCGATTTCCATCATGTCCTCCTCCTTCATCCCGCGCGTGGTCACGGCGGGCGTGCCGACGCGGATACCGCCGCCGAGCGTGATTTTCTCGGTGTCGAACGGTATGCCGTTCTTGTTCACGGTGATCCCCGCGCGGTCGAGCACGTCGGAGGCGATCTTGCCGTTGAGCCCGTTCGGGCGCAGATCGACGAGCATCAGGTGGTTGTCCGTGCCGCCGCTGACGATGCGGTAGCCGTGCTTCGCGAGGCTCGCGGCGAGCGCCTTCGCGTTGCTCACGATCTGCCGCGCGTAGTCTTTGAACGATGGCTGGAGCGCCTCGTGAAAACACACCGCTTTCGCCGCGATGACGTGCTGGAGCGGTCCACCCTGAATGCCGGGGAATACCTGCGAGTCGATGCCTTTCGCGTATTTCTCTTTGCAAATGATGATCCCCGCGCGCGGGCCGCGCAGGCTCTTGTGCGTGGTGGTCGTCACGAAATCCGCGAGCGGCACGGGCGTCGGATGCACGCCGCCCGCGACGAGCCCGGCGATGTGCGCCATATCGACGAAGAGCATCGCACCCACGCTGTCCGCGATGGCGCGCATTTTCTCGAAGTCGATGAGCCGCGGATACGCGCTCGCGCCGGCGGTAATCATCTTCGGCTGAAATTCGACCGCGTGTATTGCGAGCGCGTCATAGTCGATGCGCTCGTCGGCCTGACTCACGCCGTAGTGGGAGATTTGGAAAAACTTGCCGGAAAAATTCGCCTTGTTGCCGTGTGTGAGATGGCCGCCGTGCGAGAGATCCATCGTTAAAATCTTATCGCCCGGCTGGAGCACGGAGAAATAGACGGCCATGTTTGCCTGGCTGCCGCTGTGCGGCTGGACGTTCACATGATCGCCACCGAAGAGCGCCTTCGCGCGGTCGATGGCGAGTTGCTCGACAACATCGACGTGCTCGCACCCGCCATACCAGCGGCGTCCGGGATAACCTTCCGCGTATTTGTTCGTGAGGCAGGAGCCCTGCGCCTCCATCACGGCGGGGCTCGTGAAATTTTCCGACGCGATGAGTTCGATGTTCTCGAACTGCCGCTTCGCCTCGTCTTCGATTGCCGCGAAAATCTCGGGATCGGCCTCCGCGAGCGCCGCGCGACCGGGGCTGCTGGAAAGGCCGCAACTTAGTTTGTTCACGCGCCGCTCGTGCCGCCCGCCCTCGAATTTCGCGGTGAGAAACGCCTCGACGATGCGCGACACATCGCTCGGATTCACATGCCGCGCGGCCAGGCAGAGCACGTTCGCGTCGTTGTGCTGGCGCGTCAGCGCGGCGTCGGAGGGATTCGCGACGAGCGCGGCGCGGATTTGCGCGTGGCGATTCGCCATGATGCTCATGCCGATCCCGCTGCCGCAGCTCAGCACGCCGAAGTCTGCGCGACCCGCGATGACTTCCTGGCAAACGGCCTCCGCGAAGTCGTTGTAATCCACCGATTCTTTCGTCGCCGTGCCGAAATCGCCGACGATCTCCCCGCGCTTTGTGAGGAAGGCGAGCGCCGCCTGTTTCAAATCGAACCCGGCATGGTCGGCGCCGATGGCGATGCGCAGCGGGCGGGTCGGAGTGGAAGCGGGCGAGGACGAGGGCGTGGAGGTTTGAGTCGAGGTCATGTCGGATTGATCGAGAAATTTCAGCACGCTGGGGAGCGCCTGCTTGATGGTGTCGCGGCAGCGAAAATAGGCGTCGATGCCGAGGCCGATGGGATCGGGAACATCGGGCGAACGGCTGAGTTCCTGGTCGAATTCGCAAAGCAGGAAGGTCTTGTCCGCCGCCTCGGGGAAGACGAGCTGGATCGTCTCGAAATGCCCGCGCGTCATCGCAAAAATATGCGTCGCACTTTCCACCAACTCCTCCGAAAGCGGCTGGCTGCGGAGCCGCGAAATGTCGATCCCCAGCGGACGCAGCACCTCGACCGCGTGCAGACTCGGCGGCTGCCCGTGAATGGTCCCGACCCCCGCCGAAGCCACCGTCACATCGCCGAGATTTTTCACCGCCTCGCGAAAAAGCCCCTCGGCCATGGGGCTTCGGCAAATGTTTCCGGTGCAGACAAAGAGGACGTGTTTCACAGTGGCGAAAGAAAGGGCGCGAACATAGGGACGCGGTTCCG
>JAYVRQ010000538.1:0-4094 GCA_043776145.1 Chthoniobacteraceae bacterium | reverse complement strand
GAGGCCCGCGCGCGCGGCGTGAAGCTGATCGTCTCCGCGCATTTTTTCAAAAGCACGCCGGGCCTTTCCAAACTCGAAACCCTGCGCGACCGCGCGTTTGCCGCCGGCGCGGATGTTTTCAAAGTCGCCACGCTCACGCGCACGCTGCCCGAGGTGCTCACCCTCGCGACCCTGCTCGCGCGGAGTCCGCGGCTCCCGCTCAGCGTCATGGGCATGGGGAAATTTGGGAAGCTCTCGCGTCCGCTGCTGGCGTGCGCCGGTTCGGTGCTGAACTACGGCTTTCTCGATGCCGCCCAAGTCCCCGGCCAGTGGCCCGCACCGCTGCTAAAGGAACGGCTTTCAGAATACTTTTAGATCACGTTTTGGTAGAGGCTCAGTTTGCCAAAAGCCTGTCATTCTTCGCTTCGCTCAGAATGACAGGGCTTTTTCAAACGGAGCCACTACCCACTTTTTCCGCGGGCTGCTGCTGGAGCACGCGCATCACGGCGGAGTAAATTTCGCTCGGTCCGAGACCCTTGCTCACATAACCGTTCGCGCCCGCTTTCCGCGCAGTCTGCATCGCCTCCTCGTCGTAGCCGAGGCCGGTGAACATGACGATGGGCAGGTCCGCGTATTTCGCGCGGACCAGCGTGATGAGCGTGAGGCCATCGACCTTCGGCATCCCGATGTCGAGGATGATGGCGTCGCACGTATTGAGATCGAGCCAGGACTCGACTTTGGAGCTGTCCGTGAGCGACGAAGCCTGATGGCCCTTGCCGCGCAGGTAGGTCGTGAGGAAGCGATTGAGAAGGCGATTGTCGTCAACAACGAGGAAGTTCATACAAATGGAGTGGCAGTATGCGTCTCCAAACTAGCACGGGCGGTGCCATCGTCGCCCGCGAATCCCGCGACTCAATCGCCCGCCGCGAATCATGGTAAAAAACGGGGCGAAAACTCGTACGGAAACATCCGGCGGTAGCGAATGAATCCCCGGATTTGCCGAATTTTCTAGTGAATCAACTCCAAAAAAATTTCGCGGTCAGCGGGAAATGCGGCGGCATTTGAAAAATGCGCCGCTTACTTTCGCATTGCAGCGTTTTCAGGGCAGCACGAACGGGCCGGGCTTCCCTCCATTGCGGTTTCCTTTTAGACCGACGGCTGGTCCCGTAGTGGCGATCGCTTACGCGCGGCCTGCCCGACGTAACCGGGGGGCAAAAACCATTCCGAGGGAAAGCGCGAGGAACAGGGCGGTGGAGGGCTCGGGGACGGGGGTGGCGATGGCGATGCCGGCGGTGCCGTTGGCGAGGCCATAGGCAAAGGCCAATTGTCCACTGTCGTTGAGGCTCGTGGGGGAGATAGCAAACCCTGTAACCGTGGAGCCGAAAAGCGCATCGCCAGTATGGATCACCTCGATCGTACTAATGCCGTCCCCGAGGAAGAGGCCATAGCCTCCGGCGTCCAAGCCCGCGAAAAACGCCACAGTGCCGGAGTCATTGATTGAGGATGGGCTGTAGAGGTCGAAGTAGCTATAAAGTCCTGATAGGTCGGCAATGGTTGTCAGCGGCCCGCCATTGCCTGAGTAGATGCCGTAGGCACCGGAGTCTATATCTCCAATGCCCGCAACAAAAGCAACCGTTCCGGCGTCGTTGATCGAGGGCTCGTTGTTAAAAACTTTGAGTGGACCTGTCCTGTCGGCAATCTTTGTTATCAATCCGCCGCTTGCGGTGAAGACCCCGGCACTGCGTTTGAAGGCGATTGTTTCTGAGTCGTTGATCGAGGGCGAAAAACTTCCATTCACGACCTGTACCGGCACGCCGCCATTGCTGGTAAAAATCCCTGTCCCCCCCCCGGATTTCAGCGAAGCGGAGAATGCTATTGTGCCTGCTCCATTGACGGAGGTACCAGCCGCAAAGCCACTGAAGAGACCTGTCGTTTCAGCGATCGTCACGAGTGGCCCCCCGCTGCCAGCATAGACGCCGACGATGTTGTTAAACCCGCCGGTGCTTTCAAGGAATGCCACCGTGCCTGCCTGGTTGATTGCAGGATCTCCAAACCCAACAAAAGGAAGCGCCGAGGCCGCGATGGTAGTTGTCATGGTGCCATTGCCGGCAAAAATTCCCTGGGTGCTGTTGTCAAGCCACGCACGAAAGGCCACTGTGCCGCTCGAATTCAGTGCAGGATGAAGACCGAATTGCTCAAACGGCCCGCTGGTGTCGGCGATCAGCGTGAAGGTGTATTGCGCCTGTGCTTTTAGGGAAAATGCCAAGACATGCAGGCAGAAAATGCAAAAAAATCCGACTACATGGCAATACCATCGGGACCAAGTAAGTGCAATCCAGAGAAACGTGGTTTTCATGAAGAAGTGCTGAGAATCTCTCGCATTGAGGCAAGTTTATCAAGGAGGGGTGAATGTACTGAACCCGCTCAGGTCCACGGTTTGCACTTGCAGGCCAGTGTTGATTGGGTTTGCCGGGTCGCTTGCAGTCGCATCCGCATCCGCGGCGGCGATCATCGCGTTGAGGGTCGCGATGTGCGGAGTTAAAAACGACGCGTTGCAAACAAATTCGCCCGCGGTGCTGTCAAGATTCGTGCCGGTCGTTGTGCAGAGGAGAACCAAGGTGTCGTTGAGGATCAGAAATTCTGGATTGCTGGAATCGTCCGTTTCCAAGGGTTCAAAAAACTCCACGCGTTTCCGATGCAGCCCCGGCCCGACAAACCACGCGTTGCCGCCCAGGACGAGCAGCTCCCAGACGAGAGCCTTTTCCTCCTTGTCGAGGAGCATCACCGGCGGTCTTCCATTCTCCAGATAGCTCAGATAATTGGCGTAGTTGGCGGGGAGCAGTTTGCACGGTGTGATGCTGGCCGGCAGTGGTTCATTTAGCGTGTACACGGTGAAATCCGTGTATGGGCCCGGATTTGGGTGATTCGCAGTCCCGACAATGGTTTTTGTAATGATCTGATTATTCGCCGTGATGAATCGAATCGTGCGGCCGTTTTCCAATGGAAAATGAGCCGAATTGATAACGTGCTGCGCTGTAATGGCGGTGCCCCCTCTGGCACTGAATCCTAAACTATTCCACGGGCTGATGCAGGTCATCTGCTGCCGCAGGTCGTAGCACCAGGAGGCAGTATTCCGCACATACGTCGGGATTGGGTTCTGCGGCGTGCCGTGAATCTGTGTCGAGTAGATCAGCTTTGCGTTGGGAGCATCGACCGTGGCGATCGGATTGATCCGGCTGTCGATGGCCTCGGTGGCATTGCGGCCCACCGTGCCGGCGGGGTAGCTGTAGTCGGATTGAACGAAAGCTAATGCACGCGCGACGTTGGCGCTTCCGCCAGGTATCATGCTGCCCACATGGGCGACGATCGGCCTGGGCGTGGGGACCGGCGGGATCGCGGTGGAGTGTTTGAAATAAACCTGTACATGACCGCTGGCATCGGTTCGGAGATTCAGGGAGTCCGCGAGGCCGGTGCCGTTGTTGTTCAAAGAGATTTGTCCCGTCCCCGGATATTCGACATAGATTTGGACGGGGACATCGACGGCGGGATTGACTCCGAATTTGAACTCAAAGATGAGCGGTTCCACCACCAAAGTGCCCGGTTCGTCCCAAGGCACCGACCAGCCGACGGTCACAATGGTCGGATAGTTTCCGTTGTAGTAGTCGGTGGGATCGGTCCCGAAGGTTCCTGACTGATACTCGTCGTAGTTGGAGATGTTGTCCCCATCGTTATCCAGCGCGGCATCGGCGGCGTTGAGCCGATTGAGCCCGAAGCGGGTTTCCCAATCGTCCGTCATCCCATCCGAATCCGAATCGGCAATTGAAAAGGGATCGGTGCCAGAGAGGACTTCATCCCTGTTGGATACTTTGTCGCCGTCGATGTCCCCATAGTAAGGATCGGCGAGCGGCAGTTCGGGATATTTCAAACGCACGAAAAATCGTTCGGGACCGCACACACAGATGCCACCGGAAATGGCAACACCGCCTCCCACCACAAGACCCAACACATCGTCCGGAAATTGGTGCCAGGTGACGAAGTCCTCCGAGTATTGAAGAAAGTAGGCTATCCCCGGCCGTCCCAGCCATGTCACGCCATACATATCCGTTCCGATCTTG
>JAYVRQ010000537.1:0-4102 GCA_043776145.1 Chthoniobacteraceae bacterium | reverse complement strand
CCAATACAATAAAACGGCAACCCCGATAAAATGGACTTACTCGAACCCAAAACAAAGAATTAAACCGTAGCCCATTCTTGTGTTACGCTGCACTAGTTTGATTTACACCTTTAGAGCCTACGTTCGCAATCACGGTAGAGACGCCCGCAAATGAAGCTGTCGGCATTTTCACAAAAACCGAAGCGACACCTGAAGCTGAAGCGCGGACCACAAGCGGTGTTGCCTGCCAAACGGGACTTGTCAGGGACGGGCTGATTGTTAGCCCAAGGGGTTGGGAAACGGTAATGGCAAATTCAACCGGTGCGTTCGTAATGCCATGCGTGGTTCCTGTCCAGAGAACGCGGACATCGAGCGACTGCCCCAAGACGGTTCCGCGCTCCCCGATGTGGAACGACGGCCCAACGATTTCGAGGGTTGGCGGGATGCCATCGAAGAAATCCGCAGGCGACGTTTTGTTTCCGAGTTCAGCCAGGTTGTTTACCCCGTCGCCATCGAAGTCGTCGGCAGGTCCACCTTTCGCGTGCGTGGTGCTGCCGAAGTAATAGGTTTCCCAAAAATCCGGCAGGCCATCTGGTTCGCTGTCGAAGCCGACATCAAAGCTGAAGACTTTTTTGATCTGCCCCAAATTGGCCACGGCATTATCGTCGGCCGCAGTGGGAGAGCCGATCCACGGATACTGGCTGGGGTAGCCAGCGGCGCTCAAGCGGTCGTAGAAAAGTTTCGCCACAAATTTGACCTGACCGAGATTTACTGCGGCGTAATCGTCTCGCGTCACCCCGGCAGCCGGAGGCAGCCTCCAACTGGCGATCCGAGTGTTGATGGCTGTGCCGGCACCTCCGGGAAAGTAGTCATCGAGTTCTTCTGCGGCCTTCGCAGCGAAGTGTTTCAGTTGACCGAGGTTGGCGGCGGCGTAATCGTCCGGGGTGCTTCCATCGGTGGCCCCGCGCTGTGCCCACCAGGCTGGCGGCGGCGCGAGGAGTATGGCTGGAAAAGCCAGCCAGCAGAGCAGTGCAGTAACGACGTGGGTAAAGCGTCTCCGTTTCATAAATTTCTTGGATTTGGGATCACCGGCCGTGGTGACAGATTTCAAGCAAGGTCGGCTTGCCGTTTATGGGGAGCCAAACATGGGAATATCGCCCGCTTTTGGAACCCGCAGGACGCCGGAAACACTCGCGTCACCGTTTTGATAAACCGCGAAGGCGTTACGGCGATCCGCCACATAAGTAGTGTAGTCGTAACTGCCATTACCCACGACAAAGCGGGCTTCCGTCGCTGGAGTGGCATTATATTGCCCTACCACCACCAAGGACGCAGCCCCCGACGACACCAGTAATCCGCGCCCCACGGCTGCAGAATCGGTTGTGGAATTCTGCAATTCATTGCTTTGCCCCACGATTAGACAGTTCACACCGTTAGTTGTCTCATTGGACTGCCCAAATACTCCGTTGCCACCCGATCCTCCAGTTACTGGATCTTCAAAAATGTAATTGAATCCTCCCATGACAAAATTCGCGTAACCTGAAACAAAATTGTAGCCTCCGCCAATGATGCTGTAGGAGCTATACAATTCGTTATAGATTCCCACGGCAAGCCCTGAATAGGATGGATTCGCAACGTTGTGTTCTCCGATCAGCAAAGTGCAGCTGCCGCTGTATTGTTGGTTCCCAATTCCAATCCCGAGAGAAGCAGGGACGCCAATCCAATTGCTGCCCCCAATGGCAGCGCTGGTGTTTGATACGCTGAGATTTGGGAGGGTGCCTTGCTCCACAGTGAGGGAAAGCAGAATTGTTGCGGAAAAAGCCGCTTGAGACAGGAAGGCGTTCAAGAGGAGGCTGGCCCAGATGGAAGACGACCTGTTGAGCAATAGAGATTTCATAATGGGTTAGCGGTTTTGGAGTTCGTTGTTTTGGTTGCGGAGGATTTCGGTAGTTTGTTTAGAGTTCTCGCGGAACTCATCCATGCGGTGTCGATAAAAGTCGCGGTCGCGCTCCCTGGCGGCGATGCGTTCCTCGGGATCGAGGCTGGCGAGGGCGGCTCTCTTAGCAGCAAGCTCCCGCAGAATGGCTTCTCGCGTGGCGCGCAGGCGCGTTTCAGCCTCCGATCCCGGTGGAGACTGGGTGAACGCCGGAGCGGCGACCCTTTGCCGTTCACTGATCGCGTTCCGCAAGGTGCTAATGTCTGAAAAGACATCGCGATTTACACGCAAGAATTCCTCGAACATCGCGATGCGCCGTGCTGGCAAGACGTTTTCTTCGCGCATTTCGCGGGCAGCGTCGGCGACCTCCCATTGCAGTTGGGCGAGTTCTCGCTCTTCGCCGGTCTTCGTGGCAATCGCGGCGTGCTGCCGGGCGAGGGCTTCTCGCACGATGACGGCGGTGTCGCGGATTTCGACCGAGTGGCGGAGCCTTTCCGCGTGGAAGGCGGCGAGCGGGCTCTCGTGCGTCCGGAGCCATTCATTCCGGGCGGCAATGCGCTGCGCTGAGGTAAGGTTCCGGGCATCCATTTCGACGGAAAACGCCCGCGCCTCCGCTGCGAGCTTGGCGGCAGGAGACGAATCCAACGGCTCTGTTGCGAAAAGGCAACTGGCGGAACCGATGCAGATGATGGCCCATTGAGATAGCGATGACGAAGGTCGAAGGCGGATAGAGGTCGTCGCGGTTGTAGGATTTTGCGTCGAGGAAGCGCGGCAGGAGGCAGTGAGTAGCTGCGAAGGGAGCAAAGTTTTCATGTGATTTCCGACTTTAGAGTTTGGTTTGAATCGTTTCTGATTTTACCGCCATGCGAGGGGCTGGCTCACGAAAGGGGCGGGCGCTGACGCGGCTACGATCGCGGAGGCGCGGGCGGCGGAAACGGGTGCTCGCTACGAAATCTTGGACGCGGAGTTTTCCCCGTGTTGTCGCGACAAAATCCTTGCGCCGGGGCCATCGGTGCGATGGTCGAAAACCCTGCCGCTGCGCTGACGATGAAATCGTTCATGGTGGGAAAACCAACTCGCTGCAAATCGTGTGGATGAAATTTGGCTTTTGGTGTCAAAAGTTTTTTAACTTTTTTTGGGGGCACCAGGGAGCGGCGACATTCCTGTCGCCGACCCACGCCTGCGCGCAGCGCCAAAACAATACCGCACGCGCGCGGGGAAAGATGGGCGCGGCGCGCGGCGGATGGGTCGGCGACAGGAATGTCGCCGCTCCTTGGAAACTTGCCGCCCTCGTTTCGGATTCTTGGAAAGCCACATCCGGTTTTAAGAATCTGGAATGGCGGATTGAAAACGGCGGACTCAGAAATGAAGCCGCGATTCTCGGGAGTTTGTCCGGCGTTCCCCGGATTCATTCCGCCGTTTCCCGGAATGAGAAACCGATTCCGCGGGTTTAGCACCGGATTCGCGATTTTTAATCCGCGATTCTCGGGAGTTAGGAACGGATGTTGCGACAGCAGGACGGGATGAAAATTTCCATGAGTCAAACCGACTAGGCGAGGGGGTGAGTGGAATACCAAGTTCCCATTGAGACGATGACGCGCGGCGTAGAGCGAGCATGGCTTTTAGCCTGCTCGCTTTTTGGAATGACTAAGAAGTAAGCAGTAGTCAGTAGTCAGTGAGAAGAAAGCGCCCAGCCTGCCAGGTCTGACTACTGACTACTTCTTACTCCTCCCCACGCACGCTCTACTTCCCTGCGAACGTCAGCCAGCCCGCCGCATTGCACAGCCACACGACTCCGAACGCGACGGTGGACGTGGCGGGGATCGTGAGGATCCACGCCCAGAGGATGCGCTCGACGAGGTTCAGTTTGATGGCGCTGAAACGCTTCGCGCAGCCGACGCCCATGATCGTGGTGGTGATCGCGTGGGTGGTGGAAACGGGCATGCCCATCGAGCCTGCGATGGCGAGCACGGTCGCCGCAGTCGTCTCGGCGGCGAAGCCGTGGACGGGTTGCAGCTTCACCATTTTGTGTCCGAGCGTGCGGATGATGCGCCATCCGCCCGCCGCGGTGCCTGCGGCCATCGTGAGCGCGCAGGTGACGACGACCCAATCGGGCACGGCCTGGCTTTTCACATCGGCGGGCGCGGGCATGTAGCCGAATTGCAAAACATTTGGCAGGAAGCTGAC
>JAYVRQ010000536.1:0-4106 GCA_043776145.1 Chthoniobacteraceae bacterium | reverse complement strand
CGCCGGATTCGCCCGCGCCCATTTTATGAAAGGCGATGACTTCCGCGACGCCCGTCGGATTGATGTCCGGATCCCAGACGAGATCGGTCGTGTAAAATGGATTGCTGAATTTGCCGCCGGTGACGGTCAGCCAGTCGTTCGCCTTCCAGCCCATGTAGGCCTTGCTGATGAAAATGCTGTAGTCGCTGAAGCCATTCTCGAAGGTTTGATTGCCGCTGTCGGAAGCGTTGTTGGTCTGCAACTGGACGCCCGCGAAAGCGTGCTCGCCGAGTTTCACCTCCGCATCCAGCCGCAGGCGGAAGCGCCAGCGCGAACGCTGCGAGACATTCGATCCACCGCCCTGCGCTTTGGTCAGTTGGGTGTCCTTTTCATCATACTGGTAGCGCATCCGCAGATCGCCGTAGAGCTTCAGTTCGGAGACTGCGGAGCTGAGTTTGATCTTCGAAGCATCGTCGCCGTGGCTGTGCGCGAGTTCTTCGCGCACCGAGCTGGCTTCCTTGGCCGAGAGGACGCCTTTGCGCTGAAGGATGTCGATCAGCGCGTTGTCGTCCGCAGCGGTTGCGAGTGGGGCAGCCGCGGCCGCGAGGCCGAGGACTGCCGCGTATTTTAACATGGGGTTTTTCATGGAGTGGTTTGGCTAGTTGGGTTTTTGGTTTGCGTCGTCATGATGGGCGACATTGCGATGCTGCGGCGTTCATGTGACGACGATGTGGCGGATATGTCACAATCTCGTGACTTTGATTCGCGAACACTGCACAGAAATGCGGCATTGCATGGTTGGTTTGGTTTTCATCCAAGCCCGGCAGGGGCTCTCTCCAAAGCTCGGATCACGGCGCTTGTAGGTATCCAATCTCCGACGGTCAATACTGAATTTTCACCTCACGCAGGGGCTGCCTTTTGAAGATGGTGCGCGGTACAGGGTTCGAACCTGTGACCCCTACCGTGTCAAGGTAATGCTCTACCACTGAGCTAACCGCGCGTTTTAACGGGCGGCATGAATAGGCGGGGTGCGTCCCGCTGGCAAGGGGAGTTTTTTCGCTTTGCGCGAGGGCCTGATTTGAATGTGGAGCGGCCCGCTTGCCCGCAACGGATACGATCTCTACGCTCGGTGCATGAGATTTCTCATCGCCCTGATTTCCGTCGCCGCGGTTTCGGCATTGGCCGTCTTTTGGGTGCGAAGTGAAAAGCGGGTGGAGATGCCGATCCCGCCCGCACGCATCGAGGAGCAAATGCGCGAGGCGATTCGGATGCCGGCAGAGCAGGGGATGCCGGAGGTGAAACTCGTGACCCCCGAGCCGCGACTCGCGCCAAAGCTGGATCTCACGCGCGGCAAACTGCCGTGGGAGGAAAAAATCGGGAGCGTCACCGGCGCGGGTGATTTGGATGACACGGCGAAAGCGCGGCGGCTGCTGGCGATGCTTCCCAACCTGCCGGAGTACGGGCTCGCCACGGCGGCGGAGGAAGCGGTGAAGCGTCTGCCGGATGCGGATTACAATTCCGTGGCGCTGCCCGTGGTCGCGAATCCAGGGACGCACGGCCTGGTGGAAAGCGTGCTCTTTGCGGACCTGATGGAACGCCCCGACGCGATCACGCTCCCCGCGCTGCTGCGGATCGCGCAGATTCCCAATCATCCCTACGCGAAATTCGCGCACGACAATCTCGATCTCCTTGTCGGCGAGGATTTCGGCGCGGACTGGCCGAAGTGGGACGCCGCCGTGCGCAAGGCGCTCGCGGCCGAAGCGAAGTAGCCCCGAAATGCAGCGACGCGAACACGGGCTCCGTGTTCGCGTCGTGCGGTGAAGGTGAAAGTGGGTTCGCGGCTACTCGCCGTCGTTCGCGATCGCGGTTTGCGGACAAACGGCCATCGTTTCCTCGGCGATGGCGACTTCCGCGCCCTCGGGCTGTTTGTGGAAATAGACCTTCGTCTCGTCGTCGTTGTATTTCAGGACTTGGTCGGCTCCGGCGACTTCCATGCAGGTGCGGCAGGGAGTGCAGAGTTCTTCATCGACATACCAAGCTCCGGGAACATTTTGCGGTACTTTTTTAGTTTTATCGGCCATAGTGTTGTGTGGTTTTTGTTAGTGGATTTGCGGAATGTCGGCAACGGTTTAGTTGGCGGAAGCGGAGAAAAATCCGGCGGCTCTCTCGGTTGCAACTGCCGTGCCTGTGCATCCTTCATTTGCGACAGCATTAAAAAAACCAGCGCGATGACCACGCGCTGCTGCTGGCCGCCGGAATCAAAATCACGCCCGCGCAGGCGTGGCCTTCACGCCGTCTGGAGCTGCTTGTTCAAAGGCTCGTCGTCCGCGGCACCGGGCGCGCACGCGTGGATGACTTTCGTGAGCGGCTCGAGGTTTTCCCCTTCCATCCACCAGCGCGCCCAGATGTGCGGCACATCTTTGTAGCAGGACAGGCTCAGCCAGTTGCGCTTCGGGTAAAGGCGGCTGTGGCTGCCGGGGAGGAGTTGCATCTCCGCTTCGAGGCCAGTCTCCATTGACGGCGGATCGCCGGATAGAATGTGGTCGATGAAGAACGCTTCCGCGCCGCTCGGCGGAGGATGGAGCACACCGCTCGAGATGAGTTGATTCATGCTCGCCGCGTATCCGCCGCCGTGCTCGGGGAGGTGCGAAACGACGCGACCGCTCGCGGCGACGTGGACATCGCCAGACAGCAGTGTGACCCGGCATTTTGCGTCCGCGGCGAAATTCAAAAGCCAGCGGATCAAACGCTTCTGCTCGTCGATGTGTGTCCGTGTCGTCCAGTGGTCCGCGAGATCGTCATCCAGTTCCTGGCTGCCCGGGATCGCGGCGAGGAGGACCTCGGCATTCCGCAGGCTCGGGTAAATGAGCGGGATGCTGCTGAGGAAAAGCAGGTGGGTCGGCGGCTTGGCTTTTTGCGAATCGAGCCAGCGCGAGACGGCATCCCACGTCGTCTTGCTCGCGACCTGAATCCCGCCACGCTCACTGCGGAGATCGGGCGCGATGATCGCCATCGAGCCGAGGCGGAAGGCCCACGAGAATCCCGGCTGCCCCCGCAACTGACCCGGTGAAACTTTTCCCGGAACGACCTGCCGCTGGAAGACTTGAAAGCAGGTGCGCGCCGCGGCGTAGATGCCTTGATAGACTGCGCAGTTTTGCAAAGCGTCGGGATAGGAACCCCAGCCGTCGAAGATGTCGTGATCGTCCCACATCATCAGCGTTGGGACCGAGGCGAGCACGTCGCGGACGTAGGGATTGCTCCATTGCCGCAGGTAGGCGTTGAAATAAAAGCTCTCCGCCTCGGCTTTCATCTTCGCTGTGAATGGCTGTTTCTTTTTGTCGCTGAAGAGATGCCAGCCGTGCGCCCAATCCCTGATCTCCGTGCCGTCGAGCAGAAAGATCTGATCCGCGTAAATCTGATCGCCGCCCATGAGCAGCAGATGCATGCGCGCGCTTTTGTTCGTGTCGGCGGCTTTCCTGGAAAGCTCGTCCTTCCCGTTGTGGCGGCTCAGGAGATGGACCCATCGGTCAAAGCGCTGCTCGTTGGTCTTGCCCTGATATTGCTGGAGGGCGGCGGGCGTGGAAAAGCCATTGCACGAGACGTAGGCAAACTCCGCTGGCTCGCCATCGGCTGGCACTTGAAACTCAAATTGCTCTCCGCCGACCGTGTAGCCGACGGCCCGTGCCTTCGCCGCGACCGGCACCGCCATGTCGAAACGCACCACCTTTTTCCCACCGAACGCATAGAGCACATTTGGAATCGCCGCGATGGCAGCGTTGCCGACGGTGTAGTCGAGTGTCGCGGCATCCGCGGCATCGACGACGACAAGCGCCGAGACGCACCATTCATTGGCGGCGCTCATGCCGCGAAAACTGAGGACCGGTCCGAGATGTTTGTTCATAAGGAATACGAGAAAACCGACTGCTCTTATGAGAAGACCGCACCATGAACAAGACCCAAAAAAAAGCGCGCCGGATTCGATCAACGAATCCGGCGCGATCGGTTTTTGGAGAGGGTGGGAGATGGGGCCTTAGAGACTGTGTAAAAAGTCCATCTTCTAGAGATTTTAGTACTTGTACGAATTGGAGGAATGGGTTGGAAAGCTTGGGATGCCAAACCAAGAACCG
>JAYVRQ010000535.1:0-4107 GCA_043776145.1 Chthoniobacteraceae bacterium | reverse complement strand
AATGCGCTCATTTTCCGACAGGAAACGGTGCTCGCCCCGGTGGTGACCATGACGGCACTGAACGGCACCGGGCTGACTTACAATGTCAGCGCGCCGGTCATGCTCGATGCCACGACGACCGTTCAGGGCAATGGCACGGCGGCGTTCATTTTCAGCGGTGGAATCAGCGGCGCAGGCGGCCTCACCAAGACCGGTTCAAGCAGGCTGATCCTCACGGGTGCGGGCAGCTACCTCGGCCTCACGACGATCAGCGGCGGCATCTTGCAAATCGGCAATGACGGCGCGACGGGCACTCTGCCTGTGGGCGACGTGGTGAATAACGCGACGCTGCAATTTGATCGCACCGGCACGCTGCTCGTGCCGAATAACATCAGTGGCACCGGCGGCGTCACCATCGACTGCCCCGCCAATAACGGCATTATCGTGCTCAGCGGGACGAACACTTTCACCGGCCGCGTGAACATCAACTCCGGCACGCTGCGCATTACGAACAGTTCCGCGCTCGGAACTGGAGCCAAGACGATCACGATGACCAACGGAACCTCTGGTGCCTGCCAGCTCCGGCTCGACGGCAGCGGTGGCGACATCGACCTGCCCGACACGATCAAATTCACCACCAGCAACTCGAACGGCTCGATCTTCAATGATGCGGGAAACAACATCCTGCGCGGGAATTTCACACTGAGCAACGGTGGCGGGGACACGCGTTTTTTTGCAAATGCAGGGACTCTGACGATTGAAGGTGACATCGCGCCAAACACCACGTTGCGCAGCCTGCAACTCTCGGGCGCGGGCACGGGCTTCGTGACAGGCATCATCAGCAATGGCAGTGTGACTTTCATCCCAGCCGTCGTGAAAAATGATGGCGGCACCTGGATGCTCTCGGGCGCGAACACTTATTCGGGCACGACGACGGTGAGTCTCGGCACGCTCAAACTCGGCAACCCCGCCGGGCTCGGTGACGGCATCGGCGGGACGAGTGTCGCCGATGGTGGCACGCTCGATCTCAATGGCCAGACGGGCGTGAACGAAGTGCTGACGCTGAATGGCGCGGGTGTCGGCGGCAGCGGCGCACTGGTGAACAACAGCGGCACTGCGGCGAGCGTGGCCAATGGAGTGATCTCCATCACCCTCACCACGGGCGGCACGCACAGCACGGTGCCCGTCGTGACGATCAGCGGCACGGGAGCGGGCGCGACCGCCGTGGCGACGCTCGGCGTGACTGCGGCGAACTTCACGGTCGCGGGCGGCACCACGGTGTATTCCGTCGCGCCGACGGTCGCGATCAGCGGCGGCGGTGGAACGGGCGCGACAGCGACGGCAGTGCTCACGGGCGGCGTGGTCAGTGGCATCACGATCACGAATGCCGGCACCGGCTACACGACTGCGCCGACGATCACATTTTCCGCAGGCACAATCACAACCGCTGGCACGAACCCGACAGGCACCGGCAACGCGACTAATTTTGCGGTCGCCGCGATCAACGTCACGGCGCCTGGCAGCGGCTACACTGCTGCGCCTGCGGTCAGCTTCGGCAGCGGCGCTGGCACGAGCGCGACGGCTCAACTTTCCGCAATCATCCTCGCCACCGCGAGCAGCGTCGGCGGCACGGGCGATGTCACGTTGAGCGCACCGGTCTCGGGCGCGTTCACGCTCACGAAAGTCGGCACTGGCACGCTCACGCTCGCAGGCGGGAACACGCACGCCACCACGACACTCAGCGCCGGCCGTCTCATTCTCAACGGCTCGGCAAATGGCGCAGTCGTCGTGAACGGCGGCACGTTCCTCGGCACCGGCGCGGTGACGGGCAATGTCGCAATCAATGGCGGCATTCATGCGCCGGGAAATTCGCCGGGCATCCAGCCAATCACCGGCAACTACGCGCTCGCATCCGGCGGCACTTTGCAAATCGAGATCAACGGCACGACTGTCGGCACCCAGTATGATCAGGTGAAAGTGCAGGGCGCTGCGAGCACGGTCACGCTCGCGGGTGCGCTCGACATCATCGCCGCGCCCGCCCTCGCGGTCGGCGGCACTTTCACGATCCTCGACAACACCGGTTCCAACGCGGAGAGCGGCACATTTGCAAACCTGCCGCAGGGCGCGGAATTTTTCGAGGACAGCCAATGGTGGCGCATCAGCTACACCGGCGGCACGGGCAATGATGTCGTCCTCACGCGCATCGCGCCGACCGCGTGGCAGAACTGGCTGGTTGCAAATTTCGGCACCGGCGCGAACAACGCCGCGCTCGCGGGCGACTTCGCGGACGCTGATCGCGATGGCCTCGTCACCCGGCTCGAATACGCATTCGGCGGAAATCCGAACGTCGCATCCCAAACTTCCCGCCCACGATCCATCACCGCCGGCGGCAAACTCGCGCTCGCATTCACGCGCACTCTCGCCAACACCGACATCACGATGACCGTGCAGGCGAGCGACTCAGTCAGCGGCCCCTGGATCGATCTCGCGCGCAGCACCGCAGGCGGCGCATTCGTCATTGTCACCGCAGGTTCAGTCGTGACTGAAACCGGAAGCGGTGCCACTCGCAGCGTCGAAGTGCGCGACCTTTACCTCATCACCGATCCCGCTCATCCCATGCGCTTCCTGCGGATTGGCGTCACGCGTCCGTGAGTCGCAGAGTTCAATGTGGTGGAGGAAGTGAACACACGCGCGAGCGGCGCGGCTGAAGGCGACTTCGGCGGTATCGCTGTCCTCGCCTGCGAGCGGGAAATCCTTTTGCAGCGGATGGAAGGGGTAGCCTTCCTACACGAGGATGCAACGCAAGGTAATCAAGGTCCAAACAACTCCGCCAGATTCACACGCACGTTCGGAACGGCGGCGCATTCGAGCATGGTGTCGCCTTCAATGATCGTGTGGTCGCGATAGGCGCCCTGCTCGGGCTGGCGGTGAACCTCGACGCGGCGCGCGGCGGGCAGGATGATCCAGTATTCCTCCACGCCAGCTTCGGCATAAAGGGACGCCAATGAGCGATCCTCCGCGACGGAGGTCACAGCAACCTCGATCACGAGTGCGGCAGTCGAAGGATGGCGGGTGGCAAAGTCATGCTCATCGCCGCGGACCACAGCGAGATCCGGCTCCGGCTCCGAATCGGCGAGCGTGAGCGGGTCATCACGGAGAAGGATGAAATGTTCCGGCAGTGCCGCCTGGATCAGGCGGAACAATCGGCGACTGACAGAGGAATGCAGGGGGGACTTGGACATTTTCTCGATGACGATTCCGCGGATTAGCTCCGTGCGCCGGCCATTTTCATTATACTCGGGGAACTCGTGATATTGCCCGACAGTGACCGGTGAGACGCGGGCACGAACCTCGGGGATTTCGAGCATCTGTGCAGTGGCGGTCATCCGCGAAAGCTATTCCGAAGGCGGGAAATGTCGAGGGCCGACCGAAGGCCCGACGCTCACTCCATCTCGCGGGAACGCGGTTCGCGATCTTGCGTGTCGCCGCCGGTGGAGGAGGTGACGAACGGGCCGCCGGCGAGGGGCGCGGCGCGGCTGAAGGCGACTTCGGGGGTGTCGCTGTCCTTGCCGGCGAGCGGGAAGTCCTTGCGCAGCGGATGGAACGGGTAGCCTTCCCACATGAGGATGCGGCGCAGGTCGGGGTGGCCGGTGAACTTGATGCCCATCATGTCCCACACCTCGCGCTCGTGCCAGTCGGCGGTGGCCCACAGATCGATCACGCTCGGCGCGGTGCAGTCGTCCTCGCTCACGGTGTATTTCAGGCGGAGGTGATCGGTGCGCTCGAAATTTTGCAGCTCATACACCATCTCGTAGCGCGGCTCTTCGCCGAAGTGATCCACGCTGCTGATGTCGATGAGATACGTGTAGCCGAGCGTGTCGCGGAGGAATGCGGCGATGTCGTGGAATTGCGCGCGGTTCACGGTGAGCGTGAGTTCGCCGCGGAATTCCTTTTGCGCGAGGACGGTGAATTTCGCGGCGAGCGCGGTGGCGGTGGACTTAGCTGCGGCTGGGACTTCGAGATTGATAGGCATGGTTGGGAAAAGTGCGGCTACACGAAATTTGGCGGTGTCGTATTTTTAACCACAGAGGTTCTCAGAGGCATTCACAGAGGTGCGCAGAGGAGGTT
>JAYVRQ010000534.1:0-4112 GCA_043776145.1 Chthoniobacteraceae bacterium | reverse complement strand
CAGTGCCCAGCCAACCCATTGCGCCCCCACTCAAGCACGCCACTGACCTAAAGGTGATGTCACCTGAAGTGACCTAAAGGTGGTGTCACTTATCCGTTGAGCACTGAGTCGATCCCCGTTACCCGCAACGCAGGATGAGGCGACCACCCCAAGTGATCCGACCCGGTGTGAATCGAACCGCGGCCTTTCATTCAAGACCCCCGCTGGAGCGGATGATGCGGCTGTATCAGAGACTGAGAGAGGGCGGTTTTCCGAACTGCAGCAAGCTGGCCAAGGAATTGGAGGTGTCCACAAAGACCATCCAGCGGGACATCGAATTCATGAGGGACCGCCTCGGCCTGCCGATTCAATATGATCAGGCCCACTTTGGCTTTGTCTATACGGAGCCTGTCACCAATTTCCCGAGCATCGAGGTGTCTGAGGGCGAAGTGGTGGCGCTCCTGGTCGCACAAAAGGCCCTCGAACAATACCGCGGCACGTCCTTCGAGAAGCCTCTGCGGAACGCATTTTCCAAGATCACCGATGGATTGAAGGACGACATCGCCTTTTCTTGGGGAGATGTGGACTCCGCCATTTCGTTCCGGGGAATCGGGGTCACTGTGGCGGACCTTGAGCTTTTTGACACGGTCAGCCGGACGGTGCTCGGTTCACGGGAGCTGGCCTTTGAATACAAGAAACTCGGCAGCACACGCCATGAGGAACGCCGGGTGCAGCCCTACCACCTCGGCTGCATTGAGAATCAGTGGTATCTCTTCGCCTTCGATCTGATCCGCAAGCAGCTCCGGACCTTTGCGCTGCCGCGGATGCGCAAGGTGCGTGACACGCACGCGCGGTTCAAACGGCCGGCGGATTTTTCCATCGCGAAGCATTTGGGAGACAGCTTCGGAGTGTTCAGCGGCAAGGCGAAACACCGGGTTCGCATCCGTTTCGATGCGTTCGCTGCGCGGCTTATCAACGAGCGGCAGTGGCACGGCTCGCAGAAAATCAAGCAGCTTGGCGATGGGGAGATGGAGCTGACGATGACACTTGGCGGTTTGGAGGAAATCGAGCGGTGGATTTTAAGTTGGGGAACACATGCCCGAGTGCTTGAGCCTGCGATACTCTCAAAACGCATTCGGGACATCGCAAAACAGCTCGGCAGACATTATTCGGAGTAGTCGCCATGCCGAAAAAACCAGCATTCACAAAAATGAAATCCGGGGGACTGCTTGCCGATGTGCGTGAACTGATCCTTGCCGCACGTGAAAACATCGCCCGCACAGTGAACACCGGATTGGTGATCCACTGCTGGCAGGTAGGTCATCGGATTCGGACGGACATTCTTCGGGAGAAACGCGCTGAATACGGTGCGGAGATTGTCGCTACACTGTCGCGAGAATTGGGCTGGAGCCACTTCAAGGAACTTCTCCCGCTGAAAGACCAGCTTCAGCGCGATTTCTATGCCGAGATATGCCGCATTGAGCGGTGGAGCGTGCGCAAGCTCCGCGACAAAGTCAGTGGAATGCTTTTTGAACGCACCGCCCTGTCGAAGAAACCGGCGAAGCTCGCAGAGCAGGAAATTCAAAACCTCCGTGCAGACGACCTGCTCACGCCCGATCTTGTTTTCCGCGATCCCTACTTTCTCGACTTCCTCGGGCTCAAAGGTGCATTCCATGAAAAGGATCTCGAGAGCGCCATCATCCGCGACCTCGAAGCATTCCTCGTCGAACTCGGTGGCGACTTCGCTTTCCTCGCCCGGCAGAAACGCATCATCGTGGATGGCGAAGACTTCTACCTCGATCTCCTCTTCTATCATCGCGGCCTGCGCCGGCTGGTGGCCATTGACCTCAAGCTCGGCAAGTTTGCACCGGCCGATCTTGGGCAGATGGAATTCTACCTGCGCTGGCTGAAGAAACACGAGATGCGGCGCGGCGAGCAGGAACCGCTCGGCCTCATCCTGTGCGCGGAAAAATCCGACGAGCGCGTTGAACTTTTCGAGCTGGAATCGCGCGGCATTCGCGTCGCCGAGTATTTTCCCGAATTGCCCCCGCGCGACCTCTTGGAAAAGAAGCTGCATGACGCAGTGCGGCTCGCCCGTGAGCGCGTCGGTGGAAAAACCGAACCGAGTGAATTGCCAGCACTACGAAAACGGAAAAAATGAAGAGCGCTGAAGGCCGCCAAAAACCGGCATGAAGTATTTTTGAGGGTCGGACAGCTTTTGTCTCTCCCGCATCTGCATTGTCCCCACATGCAAAACGACACCACTGCAAATCCGGCGGAAGCGTGCAGCCCGGAGAAGCCGCTGCACATTTCTCGCAGGCGGCTTTTTCAATGGCTGGGGTTGGCAGGATTTCTTGCGCGCTTTTTCGGAACGGCCAGAACGATGGCAAACCCTGCGGGAGTTGCAGGGGAGCATCCTGATCCGCAGTGGTTGATTCGATGGCAGGCAGCGAATCGCAAACCAGTCTGGGAATCTGGCGACCCAAAAATCCAATCACTCATCTGCGCCATTCGCCAGAACAGGAACGTGCGTGCCCGCTATCTCGCCGGCAGCGCGCCGGGTGAGTTGAGGGAGATCGCACCGTCGCTTGTGTTCACCTGCGAAGGCTACTCAGCGGTCTGGCTTTCAGCATGGTGCCACACGCACGGACAGCACCGGACATTCCGTTCTGACCACATCGAACTTGCATGAGCCTTACCCCACCCGATACGCGAATTGAATTCCTCTCGAACGGAAGTGGTTCGTTTATCCGCGCAAATCTGCAAACCGGACGGCCTGCTCACATCCGCATGATTTTCACCGCCTGCACTCTTCGCCCTGCCAGCGACACTCGCACCATCAGCCAATCCACCCTTGCCTGATTCCCCATGCCCGACGAAACTGACTCCCATGAACTGGCTGGCCAACATCCGCCACTGGCAGGCACTGCCGGAGGAGCAGAAGCAGCACATCCGCTGGGAGGGAATCCCGGAGGACGTGGCGCGGAGCATGGCGTTCGAGGGGGAGCCGGTGCCGCTGGAGAAATTGCGCGAGACACTCGCCCGGATCGCGCCACCCGTTATCTCGACACCGCACTCGGCGTCCTAAGCTACGCGCAGCTCGCGCCCTTGCTCGCCGACCGCGTTGTCGGCGTCGAAGCGGCCATTTGCTCCGGCGCATTCCAAGCCCGCGAACTGGCCGACGATCTCTTCCTCGATCTGCACACGCGCATCTGCGCCGACCTCGTGCCCGAGTGGGCCGGGCGCTGGCGCAGCATCGAAATCCGCGTCGGCAACCTGCACCCGCCGCTCCCGCATCAGGTGCCAGTCCTCATGCGCGACTACGCCTGCGACCTCGCCGCGCGCTGGAAGGATGCCGCCGCCACACCCGGCCCGCGCACGCTGAAATTCCTCGCCTTCGCCGAGGGACGCTTCCTCACCATCCACCCATTCCGCGATTTCAACGGACGCACCATCCGCCTCGTTCTGCGGGAACTCCTGCGCCGGCTCGATTTCCCCCGTATCTACCTCGAACCCGAACCCGGCCCCGCCTCCGGGTTGAACTTCTGGAGCAGGTGCTGGATGAAGGCACAGGCGGCATCAATGCTACCCGAATCCGAATGGAGCCAGAGCCCCAAGCTGCCGGGTGTTTGATCGGCGTCCGTGTCGAACTGCCAGTCATCAATGACTTCCGCGAGGGAAGTCGGGAAGTTTGCGGGCGGTTCATCGCCTTGATACGCGGTGGTTGTCCGAAACGAAGCCAACGCCGAGTCTCGATTTTCCTGTGCTGCTTCCTGATTCGCCTGCGCAGCTTTGACGGCTTTTTTGGCGTTCTCCGACGATGCCTTCACAACTGCTCGACCTTGATTGTTGGAAAACTTCGCCGCCTCGGCTTGCGCGACCGTGATGGCGCGTGTAGCTGCCAACAGGGCTGCTTCCGCCGCCTGCAATTGAGTGATGGCTGTCGTCGTCTCTTTTCGCTCAGGCACGTCGAAGTTAGAAACTAGGGCGAGTGCTGCGGCATATACTGACTAGTCCTTAGCAGAGACTACACTTGCGGCGCCAAAAAATGAACGGACGAGTTTGCGGCTGGCTTTCACAGCAGCCAAATCTTGTGTCACACGCTGCCGCAGGGACTCGCCTTGCCGCAGGGG
>JAYVRQ010000533.1:0-4118 GCA_043776145.1 Chthoniobacteraceae bacterium | reverse complement strand
CCTTCAACATGGGCACCGAGATGATGACCATCGCGAAGCTCGACGAAATGGAGGCGCGCGTGGACATCGGCGAGATCGACGTGGTGCTCATCGCCCTCGGGCAGAAGACGCGCATCGAAGTCGATGCCTTCAAGGATCGCAAATTCAACGGGACCGTCACCGCCATCGCGAACGCCGCGAAAGGCCCGCCGATGGGCATGGGCGGCGGCGGCGGTCAGTCGCAGGAAGCGCCGAAGTTTGAGGTGAAAATCCGCGTCGATGACAAGGAGGTCTTCCGCCCCGGCATGTCCGTGACCGCGGAGATCGAAACGCGCTCGCGCAATGGCGTGCTGACCGTGCCGATCCAGAGCGTCACCACGCGGCTTCCCGGCGGCGCGAAGAAGGAAGCGAAGACTGACGAAGCGACTCCCCCGCCCCGCGATGGCAAACCTTCCAAAGCCGTGAAGCCCGTCGAGGTCGTCTTCGCGAAAGACGGCGATCTGGCGAAGATGATCCCGGTGAAAACGGGCATCAGCGACAACGACTATTTTGAAATCGTCTCGGGCTTGAACGAAGGCCAGGACATCATCTCCGGCGGATACAAGGCGATCAGCAAAGACCTCGAAGACGGGAAGAAAGTGAAGGTCGGCGTCGAGCCGAAGAAGACCGACAAGGAACAAAAGTAAGCGGCGGTCACCGGAGCAATTCCGCCGGCGTTTCACCCGGCGAGGGCGGCGGCGGTGACTTCGGCGGTGCGGGCGAGGTCGGCGGGCGTGTGGGCGAGGGAGAGGAAGCCGGCCTCGAATTGTGAGGGGGCGAAGTACACGCCGGCTTCGAGGCAGCGGTGAAAATAGCGACCGAAGGCGGCGCGGTCGCTGCGCTGGGCGTCGGCGAGATTCCACACTTCGCCGCTCGTGAAGTAGAGGCAGAACATGCTGCCGATGCGCTGGAAAACGTAGTCGCGTCCGGCGCGGCGCAGGGCGGCGCGGGTGGCGTCCTCGAAGGCTGCGCCCAACTCTTCGAGCTTTGCCCAGCCGTCAATGCGCTTGAGTTCGCGAAGCTGCGCGAGGCCGGCGGCGAGGGCGAGCGGGTTGCCGGAAAGCGTGCCGGCCTGGTACACGGGACCGTCGGGCGAAAGCTGGTCCATGATTTCCGCGCGCCCGCCGAATGCGCCGACGGGGAGACCGCCGCCGATGACTTTTCCGAGCGCGGTCAGATCGGGCGTGATGCCGCAGAGTTGCTGATAGCCGCCGCGCGCGACGCGAAAGCCGGTCATCACTTCGTCGAAGATGAGCAGCGCGTCGTGCCGGGTGCAGAGCTCGCGGAGGAGTTCGTGGAAGCCGGGACGCGGCAGGTAAAGTCCCGCGTTCGCCGGAACGGGCTCGACGATGACACACGCGATTTCTTTCCCAAACTCGGCGAAGACCGCGCGCAGTCGCTCGGGATCATTGAACGGCAGCGTGATCGTGAGCGCGGCGAGGGCGGCGGGAACGCCCGCGCTGTCGGGCTGGCCGTGCGTGAGCGCGCCGCTGCCCGCTTTCACGAGGAGCGAATCGACGTGGCCGTGGTAGCAGCCCTCGAATTTCACCACCCGATCGCGCCCGGTGAAGCCGCGCGCGAGGCGGATGCAGGACATGGTGGCCTCGGTGCCGCTGTTGACCATCCGCACTTTTTCGATGGAGGGCACCCACTCGCAAATGAGCCGCGCCATTTCCACCTCTCCCGGATGCGGAATGCCGAAGCTGACTCCGCGCGCGGCGGCGGCGGCAATGGCCTCGCGCACCACGGCGGGCGCGTGGCCGAGGATCGCGGGGCCCCACGTTCCCACGTAGTCGATCAGCTCGCGCCCGTCGGCATCCCAAAGGTGCGCGCCCTCCGCGCGCTCGACGAAGAACGGCTCGCCGCCCACGCCGCGAAAGGCGCGGACGGGCGAATTGACGCCGCCGGGGATGTAGCGGCGGGCTTCGGCGAAAAGTGCGGACGAGCGTGAATTTTTCATGGGCGCTTCCGTCCACTGCTGAATGCAGAACGCCCAAAGCCGCAAGCGCAGAGTTTGGACACGCGCCGCAAACGCGCTACGATCCGCATCTATGAACGCACTCCCCTTCCCGCTCCTCGCGGCCCTCGTGCTCGCGCCTGCCTTCGCCCAGGCCGGCGCGGTCATCCGCGAGCCGGGCGCGGTTTATTTGGAGGATTTCATCAAGCAGCCGGTGAAGCTGAGCACGCTCGCGGACACGCAAATTTTTTACCAGAGCGACCTCGGGCGCTATCTCGGCACGATCCGCAAAGGGAGCATCGTCGAGCTGCAGGCGGTCGGGGAAAATGTGGTTCGCGTGCGCGGCAAGGCGCAGCAGGGGCAGGTCGCGGGCTGGGTCGCCGCCGCGTCGCTCTCGCCGCTGAAGCAGGACTTCATCGACAACCTGCGCAAGAACGCGGCGCGCAAAGAGGAGGTGGACGCGCTCATCGCGAAGAACGAAGCCGCGGTCAACATGACGCCGGAGGAAGCCGCGAAGGCGCTCGGCAAGGCGTCGAAAAAAACCTCGCGGCTCGATGCGAACGGGCGCGAGGAAGTGTGGGAATTCATCCGCTACAAAACTGTGCCGCAGGAGGTCACGGGCTACGACCGCAACGGGCGGCTCGTGCGGAGCATCACCTACGTGAAAGTGCCGAACGGCAAACTCGCCGTGACGTTCCTGAACAATCTGGTAAGCGCGCTGGAGCAGTCGGAGGGGACGTTCGATCGCGATGCGCGCGTGAAGATCGTGACCGCGCCCTTCGCGATCGGGTTTTGAAAAGACGCGGCGGTTGACGCCCGCGGGATTCTCCATTACCTCACACGCCTCTCAAACGGCGGGATAGCCAAGTGGTAAGGCAGGGCTCTGCAAAAGCCCTATTCGGGGGTTCGATTCCCCCTCCCGCCTCCCTCTCCCGCACCGCCTAAAGGCGGAACTCCAAACGAACCGGCTAAAGCCGGAACTCCAAGCGGGAGCCGTTCGGAGTTCCGCCTTCAGGCGGTTCGTTTGGAGTCCCGGCTTTAGCCGGATCAGTTTCCGAGGAAGCGGGCGTCGGGGGATTCGGCGCGGAGGTATTCGGGGAGTGTGCGCAGGTCGAGTTTCACGGCGAGGGTGTGGACTCCGGCGGGGAGTTCGGGGGCGAGGTCGTCGGAGAGGGCGAGGGGTTTTCCATCGAGCCAGACTTTGCCTGCGCCGGTCAGCTTGAGGCGCGTCTTGCCGGTGCTTTGGAATTGGGTGACGGCCATCATCGTGTCCGCGCCGTTGGTGACTAGCGGGGCGGTCGCGGCGAGGAGGTCTTTTACGAAACGCCCATCGACGAGCGTGTAGCCTGCGAAGCCTGCATCCATCGGGGTTTCGCCGCCGATGACTTTCGCCGCGTCCGCGCCGGAGAAGAGCCGCCAGACGCGCGCGACGCTGCCTTTGCTCGCGTCGTATGGGCCGGGTTTGCCGAGTTCGCCGAGGAAGGCGAAGAGGTCGAGCCGCTCGCGGTCCTGGAGTTGATCGGTGATCCCGGCGGGCATGATGGAGCCGACGTTCGTGGTGCCGGTGATTTGCGCTTTCGCGATGGCCTGCTCGTGGCCGGTCACATCGCGGAGGAAGACTTCCTGCGCCGTCTCGCGCGCCTGGATGCCGGTGGCTTGCGTGCCGTCTTTGAGCGCGAGCGTCACGGCGTTGTAGCCCTCTTTCACTTTTAACGCGGGAGCGATGACGCTCTCGATGATGTAATCCAGCGGGGCGCTCGCGCCGAGGCTGGTCATGTCCGGGCCGACTTTGCCGCCTGCGCCGCCGATGGCGTGGCAGACGGTGCAGGCGAGCGCGGCGCGGCGGTAGATGAGTTCGCCGCGCGCGGGGTCGCCGTTCTGTTTGGCGAAACCGGCGAGCGCCTTGAAATCCTTCGGCATCTTTGCCTCGGCGTCGCTGATTCCGGCGAGCGGGGTGAGCGCGGCGAGCAGCTTCGCGCCGTTCTTCCCGGCCTCGCGGGCGGCGCGCAGGCCAGCGAGGGCGACGGGCTTGGGCATTTCTTTCGGGATGCTCGCGGCGAGTTTGTCGGCGGCGTCTTTCACGCCGAGCACTCCGCGCCACACGTTGAGCGCGGCGTCTTCCGCGGGCTGCGCGGCGAGGGCG
>JAYVRQ010000532.1:0-4126 GCA_043776145.1 Chthoniobacteraceae bacterium | reverse complement strand
AACGCGCTTCGTTGCGCTTGAGAAAAACCATCTCCCGGTCGGAGACGAAGCGGAAGAACGTATCGACGAAAATCCGCGAACTACCGACGGGGAGCCGCGCATCCTTGGCGATTGCCCGAACGGCCTGCCGCCAAGCACGAGCGTCGGTTGCCAATGGCGGTTCGGCCGCATTGCGTGGAAAGCGCGTCTCGAAACGGACGGCAAGCAACGGTGCGCCCGTGGGCGGCGTGAGCACCCGCCAGGCGAATTCGCCATCCGGTTCCAGCTCGTGGTTCCAGATTTCGAGGAAGGTCCGCAAATACGCAGCGAGGCCGCTCTCCGCATTTGCGACCTCGGCAAGCGAGCCCCACGGTCGCTCGGGCGGAGCGACGGGTTGCACGGCATCGCTCTTGTGATGCCGGTAGAAAAGGTCAAGTCCGACCCCGCACATTTCCCTCACCAAGTCGCGCTGCGCCGCGTTCAGTTCGTAGAGATCGAAGATGGCGTCATCGAGTTCTCGCTCCAGTGCGGGCAATCGGCGCTGTGCGGCCATGCCACCGAGTTCGAGACCGTCTGGCTGCAGTTCCAGGCCTTGGAGTTCCTCGACAATGCGAACGATTCGGTCGCGCAGTTCAGGTCTTGTTGGAAACGCGATCGGCATTTCTTCGACGTTTTCAAGATGGATTTCGTCATGCCAGAGCCCCCATGAACCAGTGGTGACGAAATAAAGATAGCGCGACACGGAGGACCAGAAGATGCCGAGTAAAACCTTCTCCTGCCACGAATCGAAGCCATTCAGACGGACGCCGTGGATTGAGTTGCGAAAACAGAACGCGCGGGTTTCAAGCCGTGCCGTAATGAAGCCATCCTCGCGAATGCCCCGCGCGACGAGCAACCGTTGGCCGTGATACACGGCCTCAACCCCACGCCGTTCAACCCTGTCCGGGACGGTTCGGAGGCGCTTGATGTCGAGACTCCCATAGCGCAAAAACAACTCGCTCGGTAGTTCGCGATACTTGGTCAGCCAGTCGCTCGGGTCTTTTTTGTTGCCTTCTTGGAAGCCTCGTCCGGTGGTCAATGTTGTCCCTCGGAGTTCACGCGGGAGTGCGGATAACTTCGGGAACCGCTCCAGCGCACGCACGAGCGATTCATCCCGGTGCCCGCCCCACCAGTAAATCTTCCAAAGCTTTTCGTAGTCGAGACACTCGCTCTGCGAGAGGCGATGCAGGTCGCCATGATTCAAAACCACGACCTGCGTATTTTCGACAGTAGCCGTCCGCTTGGCCGACCAATACTCGAACTGATCCGCGCCGGGGCGCGGTTTCGTCTTCTCGAAAATCGCGGAGACAAACGGGGCAATGCCGCGGGCCGCGCGCTGCGGGCCGGAGAAGAAGACGTGTCGGACGTGGGCGAAATTGACGACGTGCCGCAGCCGTGAGGAGTTGAGCCACACCTCGCGGAAGGCGCGGCTGTTGGCGTGGTGTTTGAAGAACACACCCGACGACAACAGCATCCCGGCCTTGCCACCGTCACGCAGCAGATCGAGCGCGAGGTGGACGAAGGCTTGCGAGAGTTCCTTGTCACCGATCGGGCGTCCCTTTTCCGCATCGCACCATTGCATCACGCCCGCGAGCGCAGCGTGGCCGTCCGGATCGTGCTCTTTTTTCGGATAGCCCCACGGCGGATTGCCCACCACCACGTCAGCGCAGCCGGAGCCGAATCGCGCGGCGATCTCCCCCGTTGCGCCGTCGCTGACCGGATCGAAGGCATTCGCTTGCAGGAGCACGTCGAAGAATTCGGCAGCGGGATTTTTCCGCAACCGCGCCGCGCGCTCCGCAGCGGGCACCGACTTGAGATACGGCAGGCGGCGTTCGGCATTGATCTCGCGCGGCTCCTGATAGTGGAGAAAGGCGAGGTAAAGGCTGAACGCCGCGACGCGCACGGCCTCTTCGTTGATGTCCACCCCGGCGATCTGCTCGCGCAGGAGCTTCCGCAGTTGCGCCCGCGAGAGTCGCCTGCCGCCTTGCTCGGCCCAAAGATGGCGCACCATTCGGCGATAGGATTCGACAAGGAAAATACCCGAGCCGCACGCCGGATCGAACACGCGCGGCTTGGTCGCCAGCACGTCGGGAGTGAGAGTGTGGGCGAGGACGAATTCGACGAGTGCCGGCGGCGTGTAGTGCGAGCCCTGATTGCGCTCCTTGCCCTCGCGTTCGTTGTAGAACTCCTCGTAGATGCTGCTGATCAATTCGATCGGGATGACATCGAAACGATACGCGAAGAAAAACAACTCCTGCTGCTGCGACGGCTCTCCGACGAGGAAGCCGCGCAGCTTTTCCAAGTGTCCCTCATGCACCCGCTCCCGCTCCTCGTCTTCGACGGGGAAAGTATCGCCGTTGAAGTCGTCCGCCAGTTGGTCGAAAAGCGCATAGGTGAACTCGCGGTCGCGCAACACGCGCAGGAAGCGGAGTTCGCGCATCGAAGGCTCGATGAACTCGCCGGGAAACGGTTCCGCGAGCAGGCGCGCCCACGATTTTCGCCGCGCCGCGACCTTCTCAAAATACTCCGGCACGAGAATCTTCCGATCCTCAAGGTAGCGAACGAAAATCGCCCGCCCGATGAGTGAGTGGAGATGGGGCAGTTTCGGGCGCTTCCCATCGCGCGCTTTGACGGCCATCAATTCGTGGCGCACCACCTTTAGGTCGCGAATGAGGGCTCGGTCGGACCGGTGAACGCCGGTGCCGAATCGCGTGTCGCCGAAGAGCGCGCCAGTTTCGATTTTCTCGCGATGATACGCCGCGAGTTGCGTCTGCACTGCCGCGGCGGTCGTCACTTGGTCGAGCGCGTCCGGAGCCTCGCCCGGTTTCAGCGGCGGTCTGGCGAGATCATACACGGCCAGTTCGCCGGGCCGGGCGAGGAAGAGCAACTGCGGGCGAGCCATGCACCAGACGCGATTGTAGAGCCGTCGGAAATCCTCTTCTTTTCCGCCGGACACCGCTGCAAAAACGATGACTGGATTCTGATCGACGAAGAAAATCTTTTCCGCGCCGACCTCATCCGCGAGCGCGAGCCAGTCACCCTTTTCGAGCCACTGCTTCGCCGCGGCGTCCGCCGGTTTTCGAGCCGCCTCAAACAGGGAACCGTGTTCGAATTCGAGCTGGGAATAGGCTGCCGCGAGCAGTTCAGCGGGAGTGGCAGTGTGGTCGCGTGCGGGCACGGCGGTTCTTCTCTGCCGCAATCCGCCGTGTCAAGGCAATGGCAGGCGTGTTTGCACCGGGCTACCCAAAAGTAAGCGTCGGCACCCTCAGACCAGCGCCACTTTCCGGCGATGCTCGCTCGGCGCTTCGCCGGCGATTTGCTTGAAGGCCCGGTTGAATTGCGACAGCGATTGGAAACCAACCTCGAACGCTATCTCGCTGATGCGCAGATGCGGATTTTGCAGAAGGTTCCGCGCCTTCTCGATCCGGGTGCGGGCCACGTAGTCCACGAAATTGATCCCGGCCACTTCCTTGAATTTCTCGCTGAAGTAAGTCGCGCTCATGTTCACCACCTGCGCGACGGCGGCGAGGGATAATTCCTCATCTGAATGGTCCTCGATATAGCTGCGCGCCCTCCCGATGGCGGGCGATCCACTTTGTTGGGAATGCAGGGCGAGCGTCTCGCTGCAGGAGGCGAGGTGCTTCGCGAAAGTATCGAGCAGCCGGATGAGCGCCGAGTATTGCTTCGGCGTCAGGACGCGGGTGTTGAAGTAGGCTTCCTCCAGCCGCTTCACATCGACCTCGGCTCCCCATTTGATGAGCGTCGCGGCCACGCGATTGAACCGCGCTTTGTCGGGCCGCTGGAGGAGGATTTGTCCGGTCTGGAGAAATGCGATCAGGTTATCGCCGACGCGCACCGGCACGGCCGTCTCGCACAGTCCGGCAAAGCACTTCATGGTTTTCGGCGCGAGTTGCGCCTCTTCCTCCAGCTTGCATTGCAGGGCGTAGCAGGCGGCGCAGCTCTGGTTGACCTTGGCCATGATGGAGCAGAAAGGGTTTTGCTGCTTTCGGGTGTAACGCACCATGTGGAGCATGTCGGGCCGATGCAAAAGGAGCGGGAGACCCGTGCCTTCGGTAAAGGCGCGCTCGTAGTCGTGATACATCTCCGA
>JAYVRQ010000531.1:0-14882 GCA_043776145.1 Chthoniobacteraceae bacterium | reverse complement strand
CGGACGCGACGCCGCCATCGCCGACGCGATAGAGCGCGCGAGAGTTCGCACCCGCCGCGGGATACGTGCTCGTCGCGCCGAGCGAGTCCGCGCCTTGCACGTAAAACTGCACGGCGATCCCGGTGAGCGGCTGCCCCGGAATCTGCGCGCTGTAGCGTCCGCTGCCGTCGTTCGTCATCGGTGTTTGGGAAAACGCGCCGCCGTTCACCGAATAGAAAAGTGTCTGCCCGCCGAGACCGTCGGGATCGAACGGGCGCGCGAAAACCGTGACCGCCTGGCCGAGCGCGGGCACGAGCGGCGCGTGGATGAATTCGGTGAACGTCGGGCCGGCGTTCGTGACGCGGCGCGAGTTCACCGCGCCCGGCGTTCCGGTCGTCGCGGGCTGCGGGAGGATCGTGGTGCGCGCCGCGCGATCGAGGTAGAGGCGCGTGTTGAGTTGCGGGGAACCGGCGATCCATTTCGCGCGAAAGGAGACGCGGTAATTTTTTAACGGGTCGATCGCCTGGTTGCCGACGAGCGTGGTCGAGCAGTTGTTCGTGGTGTGCTCGATGCCGTCGGTGGCGACGACCTTGAGCACCTTGCCGGGGCCGGTCGGGTCCTGCACGACGACGCTCAATTTGTGCGTCCCGAGACAGCGCCATTTCAGCGGCGTCTGTCCGATGGTGTCGCCCTCGAAGGTTCCATTTTGGATCACCTCGGTGTTCGCGCCCGCCGGGTCTTTGCGCACGGAGAGGTCGTCGATCAGCACCTCGCCGCCATCGAGCAGGCCGAGGAGAAATTCATTCCACGTCGCCGGGTTGTTCGAGCCGGCCGGCTCCGCGCCAAGCGCGGTGTAGGTGTAGTTCGCCCAGCCCAGCTTCGCGCTTTCGTCGCTCGCGGCCCACGCCTCGGGCTGCGTGTTGTCGGCGGCGGGGTCGATGAGTTCGAGCGACGCGCCCGCGCCGTCGGCGTAGGACGACCAGCGCCCGCGCGAGCGGTAGCGCACCTTGTCCACGAGCGCGCCGAGCGCATCGCGCAGCTTGATCGAGTCGCCGCTGTTTTTCAGCGAACCGGAAAATTGCGCGCCGTCCACGACGAGGTACGCGCCCGCCGCGAGCGACGTGCCTGCGGGAAAAGTGTAGGCGATGGCGTCGTCCAGTGCCCAGCCCGCAAGGCTCACGGGCGCGGCGGTGCGGTTGTGAAGTTCGATCCACTCGCTGGCGTTTTCGGCGTAGAGCGTCGCGCCGTCCGCGTAGGTCGGGCGCGCGTGGTAAAAGATTTCGTTGATGACAACATCGCCCGCGACGTGCGCGGTCGCGGCGGCGAGCGCGGGCGTCGCGGAAAAATTCGCCGCGCCCGGCGTGCCGCCCGCCTGTGTGCTCGCGGCCCAGCTCGAAGCGGTGTCGCTCGCAAAAGACACCGCGCGTTTCGCGAGCGTCGGCCCCGTGCCATCCGGCGCGGTCGGCCAGTCGCCGCTCACGCCGTAACTCATTTCATCCACAAGCCAGCCCTGCCGCGTGCGCAGCCGGATCGTGTCCCCATTCCCATCGAGATGTCCGATGAACGGTCCGAGCGAGCCGCCCGGATTCCCAATGATCGCCGACACGACGAGGAACGCGCCGGGCTCGATCGTGATGCCATCCGCGAATGTGAAGTCGATGCCGCCCGTGATCTTCCACCCGCTCAAATCCACGCGCGTCCCGAATTGATTCACGACCTCGATCCACTCCGGCGCGCCGCCGACCGCGGGATTGTAGTGGATTTCGTTGAACGTCACGACGCCGCCCGCGCCGCCGGGCACGCCGGGTTGCGGCAGCGCGAGCACCGGCGCGGGTGCTCCGCCCAGCGCGAGGATCGACACGTTATCAACGAGCACCGTGTCGTCCGCATTGACGGCGAGATTTTCCAGCGAGAGCAGCGCGGTCGCGGCGGTCGCGGTGAAATCGAAAGTGAGCGTGCGATACGGCTGCCCCGCGCCGACGGCGACGACCGTGCCGTTGAACGCGGTCTGCCCGTCCACGAGCACGCGCATCGTCGGCGCGAGCGTGGCGGCGCGCGAGTTGTAGCGCAGCGTGAGCCGGTACGTGCCGCCCGGCGCGAGCCCCGCGACCGACTGCTGCACGCCCGCCGCGAGTTGCAGATAAACGATGCTGCTCCCATCCGGTAGCACGCCGTTGTCGTGAAACGGCCCCGCGCTCGTGTTGATGCCGATGTTGCCCGCGCCCGTCTTCGTCCACCCCGCGATGTTTGAGTACGTTCCCGGATACGGAATGCCCGCACCGCTCGCCTCGAAGCTCGGATTCGCAATCACCACCTCGCCCGCCCCGCGCTGGATGACCGCGACCGCATCGAACACTGCCGACGCATCGCCACCCGCCGCCGACGCCGCGCCGATGCTCAGCGCCGCGCTCGCCGCCGTCGCCGTCCACGAAAAATTTGCGAGAGACCACGGCGCGCTGCCGCCGACCGGCTGAAGCGTCGTCGCCGCGAGCAGCGTCTGCCCGGCCATCGTGACGTTCACATTCGGCACATCGCCGCAGCAGCCGCGCGCATTCATCCACACCTGCACCCAATACGTCTGCCCGACCGTGAACCCGCTCAGCGTCTGCGTCAGCGCGCCGCTGACTTGGATGAAAGCCACGCGCGTGCCGTCGGGATACACGCCATTGTCCGCGAACGGCGTGCCCGCGCCGACATCGCTCCCATTGATCCCCCCGCCGCCGCCCCAGCCCGTGATCGCCGCCGGATTCGAGCCGCCCCGATAGCCGGGAAACGCGGGAAAATTATCCGCCTGAAAACTCGGATTCGCGACCGTGATCGAATCCGCCGCGCTGAGTGGCAGAGCCGCGGCGAGCAGCAGCGCGAGGAAGGTGGGAAACGACGGGGGACGCATCGGGGATTTCGCTCCGGGAGAATCGGGAGCGGGCGCGCGGTGTCAAACGTCGTCGGCTACTCCGCCGCGCGCACCGCGCGCATGTGGATCTGCGCCGACACGGTGCCCTGGTATTCGTTGCGTTCGAGGTGAAACGCGATGTCCCACGGCTGCCGCGGCAGCTTCTCCGACACCGCGCCAAACCACACCGCGCGGTACTCGTCTCCGTTCTGCCGCAGCATCAGCGAGAGATGTTTTTCCTTCATCACGCGCGGCTCGCCGGTGAGGGTCACACCGCGTGCGAAGAACGTGGGCTGGCGGTTTCCCATGCCGAAGGGCTGGAGCGCGCAGTATTGCGCGAGCAGCTCGAAATTGAGGTCGCCGATGGTGATCTCGACATCGAGATGCAGCCGCTCCTGGAGTTGATCGGCGCTCAAAATTTCCCGCGCGCAGTTGCGGAAGGCATCGCGAAATTCCCCGAAATTTTCGCGCCGCAGATTCAAGCCCGCGGCCATTTCGTGACCGCCGTATTTTTCCAAAAGCGGGCCGCACCGCGTCAGCGCGTGGACGAGCGAAAGCCCTTCGATGCTGCGTCCGCTCCCCTTCCCCATCCCCTGCTCGTCGAAGCCGATGACGAGCGTGGGCCGGTGATGCTGCCGCAGCAGCCGCGACGCGACGATGCCCACGACGCCCGGATGCCAGCCATCCCCGCCGACCACGATCGCCGCATCGCGCCCCGCATCGAACCACTCCGCAAGCTGCGCCTCCGCCTGCGCGAGCACCTGATCCTCGACCGTGCGCCGCTCGCGATTTTGCACATCGAGATCCGCCGCAAGCGTGCGGGCGCGCGAGCGGTCTTCGGTCAGCAAAAGCTCGAGCGCCTCCTCCGCGGTGCCGAGCCTTCCCGCGGCATTCATGCGCGGGCCGAGTTTGAAGGCGACATCGCTCGGCGTCAGCGGCGGACGCGCGGCGGCCACATCCATCAATTCGTGCAGCCCGACCGACCCTGTCTTCGCGAGACGCGCGAGGCCGTGTTTCACAAGGACGCGATTTTCCGCCACCAGCGGCACCAAATCCGCGACCGTGCCGAGCGCGACGAGATCGAGATGATCGCGCAGATCGAAGTCCGCGAGCGGACGCCGCTTCAGCAGCGCGTGCGCGACTTTGAAGACGAGCCCCACGCTGCAAAGATAGTGGAAAGTGTCGCCGCGTTTCGGATTCACCAGCGCCACGCAGTCCGGCAGCACGCCCTTGATTTCGTGATGGTCGATCACGATCGCCTCCACGCCGTCCGCGCGCAGTTCCGCGATCTCCGCGACCGACGACGTGCCGCAATCCACCGCCACGAGAAGCTGCGGATGAAACGTCTCGACGCAGCGTTTCACGCCATCCGCGCTCAGCCCGTAGCCTTCATCCATGCGCAGCGGCAGGAAGCACTGCGGCTCCGCGCCAAAAGCCCGCAGCACGCGCGTCAGCAACGCGAGCGAGGTCACGCCGTCCACATCGTAATCGCCGTAAAGCACGATGCGCTCCTTGCGATCCACCGCCGCGAGCAGCCGCTCGACCGCGCGTTCCATATCCGGGAGAGCGAACGGATCGCCGAGCGTCTTCAGCCGCGGATCAAGGAACGAAGCCGCTTCCGGGCCGGTCGCGAATCCGCGGCGCAGCAGCAATTCCGCAATGAACGGCGCGACGCGAAGCTCGCGCGAAAGATTTCGCGCGGCGTTCGCATCGACGGGAGTGGGCGTGAACCAAATTGGGGACACTATGTTCGGACTAAAGTGCGGCGATGTGGGAAAGACCAACGCATTCGCGCAGTCCTGTCGGGCGATGTGGAATGTGGATGGCGTCACTTTCCCTCAAAACCCCGGCGCGTTCATCGCGAAAACGAACACCGCCTCCCCGGTGCTGGCGGAGAGGCGGTGGAAAGGGCTGCCGCGGGTGGAAAGGCTTATACGATTTTCACCGTTGCACGGCCCGAATGGACTGTGCGTCCACCACGAGCGCCGCCCGCGCGTCTGCGGGCGCGGCGGCTAAGAGGGCGTCTAAAAAGTAGTTTTGGGCTTTAGCCCGCAAACGCTGGATGACGATTGAGCGCCATATTCACGAGTGGACGTCGTCTCGGGCTAAAGCCCCGGACTACTTTTTAGACGCCCTCTAAGGCGATGAGACGATGATGCGCGGCCGGGAATCGGTGGGTGCGGCGGACGAGTTGTTGCCGAGCAGCTTTGCCGCCGTGAGCGCGTCCGCCTGCTCCGCGGTAAGTTGTTTGGCAGCGGAACTGCGCCCGCTGACGTCGAGCGGCTTGCCATCGAGATCGGTGCTCGCGAATTCCTCGAAGCGCAGCGCCTCTCCGGGCGTGCCGGTCACCTGCCATCCGGCGGGGGGAATATGCGGACCCATCGCGCAGCGGACGAAGGCCACATGACTCGCGGGGAAGCGCGCCGTCTCGATGCGCGCGAGCCAGCACTTTTTCGCTTCGGGAGCGGCGGTGAGTTTGCAGTCGAGAAAGACGTAGCCAGCACGGGCGTCGGAGTTCCGTGCCTGCACGAGATAGCCATCGTGCATCGTGCGCAGTTCGCACCGCTCGAAGACTGCGGTGCCATAGCCCCACACGTAATCCACATCGCCTTCGATATAGCTATCCGCGACATGGACGCGCCCGCTGAGATTGAGCGTGTCCTGAAAGCTGAGAAAGTCGGCTTGGCGCAGCACGCATCGCTCAGCGTTCACATACACGGCTTCGGCCTGCGAGCCTTTGTAGGGCGTCGTGTTTTGCACTGTTAGATTTTCGAGCATGAAATCGTCAGCATCGCATCCCAGCACGGCGCGCTGCATCCAGCCGGGATTCAGTTTGTCGTTGTTCGAGCAGGCGATCACCGTGCCTTTGCGGTCTTCGCCGAGCAGGTGCACAAACCGCCGCTCGCGTCCGATGCGGACTAACTCATGGTAAATGCCTTTGCGAATAAAGACCACGGCGGGCCGGTCGCGGTGCGGCTCGATCTGATCCACCGCGCCCTGCACTGTGCAGAAGTCCGCGCTGCCATTGGCGGCAACGGTGATGCGGTCAGGATTGCGCGGCAGCGCGGCTTTGGTGCGGAACTTCCAGCCATCGCCAGCACCTCCAAACTCGTGACCTTCCGCATCCTTGAACACGCCCGCAGAGATGCGGATGAAATAGGATTCGTTTGGACTGAGGGAATGCGCGCGCAGCCGAAGGTGAGCGGTGTTTCCCTCCACCCACACCGGCTCGTAGCGCAGCATGTAGCTACCCGTCGTCCCAAAGCGGTCCACATGCGGCGTCGCGCCGGGTTCGATGGTTTCCACAGCCACACCATCGGATGCGCGGCAGACCTCGATCTTTCCCGCGCCAGTGAGCGCCGGTGCTTTGTCGAAGGTCATCCGCAGCGGTGTGTCGAGGCATGTGCTGTCGCCTGTGGGCCATCGCTCGACGAGCGCCAGATCCCCGCGTGCGACGCAGATAGTGAGAAGCGCCAGAACCGAAATCGTGCGGGCCAGTTTCATTTTCCCTGCGCCAGCCGTTTCTGCCAGCGGATGACTTCCTTCCCGATCACGTCGCGCGGCTTAGTGGTGTAATAATCGTAGGCGACGTTGTTCTGCGCGGCCATTTCGCTGAACGTGGAATAGACAATTCCATCCTGCGCTCCGGCAAACATGGGCTGGCCAGTTTGAATGTCGTAGAACCGCGCCCAATAGATTTCTTCGGAAGTGGCGTCGGCAACATAGTCGGTCTTGCCCGCGGCGTTCTTCGCAAGACGCAGGCCAGTGATGCGATGAGCCTCCAGCCAGTTCAGCGCCGGCTCGATCATGGCGGTGATCGTGGGATTCACGGGAGCTTTGCGCATGAAAAACTTGAGCAAGTTCGCGCTCTCCGCCCCGCTCAGCGACGGCGGTTCTTTCAGCCGCGCGGCGACGGGGGCGAGCGTGAGCGGATCGTGCTGCGCGCACCAGACAGCAGGCTTGTTATCTATCTGAACTTGCGCGGCGGCGAGGCAGCGGATGCCTTGGTCAAAAGACGCACGGGCGCGCTGACGCAGCGCGTCATCCGCGAAGGCAAACGGAGCGTTCCCCTGCGCGACATCGAGCAGCACTTCCAGCGCGTGCGTCATCGCATCGTCGTTGAGCGTGATGGCTTCGTGGTAGCCAGGTTCGACTGGATAGTTTTGCGGCCAGCCACCGTTGGGTAACTGCGCGGCGAAGAGCCATTCGAGGCCGCGCCTCACCGCGGTTTTCGCGTCCTCGCGCTTCGTCGCTGAATAGACTCTGGCTAGAAAGCGGATCTGTTCGGTGGTGCTGCAGTTGTCCAGCGTTCCGCAATAGTGCCAGCCGTCCTTGCCGGTCTGCGCAGTCCAGTGCGTGCCGAGCTGGCGTGGGCCGGCCGAGTAGTCCACCGCTTTCGACCATCCACCCGTCGGCGTCTGATAACTCATCACGACATCGGCAAGGTCCGGCGCGGCATCGCTGGTGAACATGGCGCGATTCGACGGCGCGGGATTTGAATGCGCGAGGTTCAGTTTCTGGCACTCGGCGGCGAGAGATTCATACTCCTTTTCAAAGAACTCGTTTGATCGCTGCATGTAGGCGGCCCAGGCTGCGCGCTCAGGCTCACGCAGCGCCGCGATGCGCCCGGCGGTGAGCATCCCGAAGGTGCGGCTCGGTTTGATAGGAACGTCCTGGGCCATTGCGGACAAGCCAAGCGCGAAGAAGAGCAGGGAAAGGAAGGATTTCATTTCAATGCCGCGAGCGAGTTACTCAGCAGGCTGCAACGAAAACGGATTCCCGTTCACAGTGACCTTCTCGATCTTAAGGTTCTTCACATCGGAGGTTTTGAACTTCCCGTTCTTGAGCTGCACTTCGATGTTTTCGAGTGTGATGTTACTAATCTCAGTCTGCCCAGGGTTGCCTTGCAGCGTGCCGAATGAGCCGTGGCTGCCTTTGATGTTGGTCAGCGTCACGTTGCGCACGACCGACTTCGGCGGCGGCTGTCCTTTCAAGTCGAAGAACTGTTTCCACGGCGCGACGTTCAGAATCGTGCCCGTGCCATCCAGCGTGATATTGCGATAATGAATGTCTTCGTAGTGTTGCGACGTGTCGGGGCGCAGCTTCAGCACGGCGAGATTAGTCTTTCCGGTTACCCTGCAATTCTCTGCCACGACATCGCGCACGATGGTCGCCTCGCTGCCGAGCGTGATGAGGCCGTTGCCGCGCTCGCAGATGCAATCGATCACGCGGATGTGTTCGACGGGAGGGCTGTCCTTGTCGTCCATTGCGAACGGACCTTTCGATCCTTTCAGCGCGACGCAATCATCATCCACGCGATAGGTGCAGCCGCGAATCGTGACGTTCTGGCTGCTGTCAATGTCCGTGCCATCGGTGCTCGGGCAGCGAAGGCCATCGGGCACTTCAAAGCGCACCTTTTCCACCACGACATTCTGGCAGCGGTAAAGGTGCAGGTTCCAAAAAGCCGAGTCCTTGAAGGTGATGCCGCTGATTTGCACATCCTCGGAATTTTGGATCAGCGCGAGCCGCGGGCGCTCCACGGCGAGGTTCGTAGTTTTAGGGTCCACTTTCCGCCGGTCCCAGAATGCCGTCCAAAACGGCACGCCATTTCCATCAAGCGTGCCCGATCCGCTGATGCGCAAATGGTCGGCCTTGTCGGCGTTGATGAGCGCGGGCAGCCATTCCTCGAAATGACCTTCGATGCGCGTCATCATCTTTGGGAAATCCTTCGTGTCCGTTGAACCCTTGAGCACTGCACCTTCATCGAGGTGAAGATTCACACCGGGTTTCAAAAAGATCGCACCACTTAGAAAGATGCCTTTCGGAATAACAACCGTGCCGCCGCCTTTTTCCGCGAGCTGGTCAATCGCAGACTGGATGTGCCGAGTACACAGCATAGCGCCGTTGCCGACTGCTCCGAAGTCCGCGACGGATGCGCTATGGCTTGAGCCCGTGGCTGACTGTGCAAAGGCGTGTGTTGAAACGAAGAACACGGCAACGCCGAGGAGATGGATGAGATTGCGGTGAGTCAAATGCGCCGGCGGCGCACTCTGAAGTGCATCCAACGGTTGTCTCAGTAAGGAGCGGAAGGATTTCATATCAAAAGCCCAAATAAGTCCGCGCGTTCTCATGGCAGATATTGCGCACGAGCGGGCCGGTGAGTGCGTCGTCGTTGGGTAACTCGCCCGCCTCCACGTCGCGGCCGATCAGGTTGCAGAGCACGCGGCGGAAATACTCGTGGCGCGGGTAAGACATGAACGAACGCGAGTCCGTGACCATGCCGACGAAGCGCGAGAGCAGGCCGAGATTTGAGAGTGCGTTGAGCTGCCATTCCATTGCTTCCTTTTGATCGAGGAACCACCAGCCGGAGCCGAACTGCACTTTGCCGGCGATGGTGCCGTCCTGGAAATTTCCGGCCATCGTCGCGAGCGCGTAGTTATCGGCGGGGTTGAGGTTGTAGAGGATTGTTTTCGGCAGCGCGTTGTCGGAGTCGAGCCGGTCGAGAAAGGCGGAGAGCGCGGCAGCCTGCGGGAAATCGCCGATGGAATCGAAGCCGGTGTCCGGGCCGAGTTCGCGGAGGAGGCGCGTGTTGTTATTCCGCAGCGCGCCGAGGTGAAGCTGCATCGTCCAGCCTTTCTCTGCGTAGAGTCGGCCGAGGAAGAGCATCACAAACGACGAATACTTCGCGTGTTCTTTCGGCGACGCGGCTTTTCCACTGCGCGCCGCATCGAAGATGGCGGCGGCTTCCGCATCGGTGCATGGATCGGCGTAGCATCGCTCCAAGCCGTGATCGGAAAGACGGCAGCCACGCTCGTGAAAAAAATCGCGCCGCTGGCGGAGCGCATCGAGCAGCGCGGCGACGGAGCCGATGCCTCTGCCGCAGATGGTTTCGAGCCGACCGAGCCACGCATTGAAAAACTCGGGGCGATTGACGGCGAGTGCGGCGTCGGGGCGAAAGGTCGGCAGTACACGAGTTGGCATCCCGCTCGCGGCGATGGCGGCGTGATGCCGCAGATCATCCGCCGGATCGTCCGTCGTGCAGAGCGTGGTGACGCGGAACTTTTTTAAGATGCCGTGCGTGGAAAATTCCGGCGTCGCGAGTTGCTCCTTCGCCTGCTCCCAGATTCGCGCCGCGCTGTTTTCATTGAGCGTTTCCGTGATGCCGAAGTAGCGCGCCAGTTCGAGATGCGTCCAGTGGTAGAGCGGATTGCGCAGCGTGTGCGGCACCGTCGCGGCCCACGCTTTGAACTTCTCCAGCGGCGTCGCATCGCCCGTGCAAAAACGCTCGGCCACGCCGTTCGCACGCATCGCCCGCCATTTGTAGTGGTCGCCTTCGAGCCAGATCTCGAAGAGGTTTTTGAACTGCCGGTTTTCCGCGATGTCGCGTGGCGAGAGGTGGCAGTGGTAGTCGAGAATCGGCTCCGGCTCGGCAAACTCGTGATAGAGCCGCTGCGCGGCGTGGGTGCCGAGCAGGAAATCATCGTGGATGAAGGTTCGTGGTGTGTGCATATAAAATCAGATGCCAGCGATGCTGCGTGGCGCAAGTCGCGATGCCTTGCAGCAGCCGGTGATCGGACCAGCCGAGCGCGACGAGCACGTTTTTCAGCTTGGACTTCACGACGCGTGGAGCTGCGCCGGCGCGAGTCGCGGCACGAGCAGGTGCATCGCCGCGAGCGCGAGGAGATAGGCGCAGCCGGCGATGATGAAGAGCGTGGTGTAGCTACCGGTCTTCGTGAGAATCGCGCCGGTGAGTTTCAGCAAACCCATCGCGCCCAGCGCGCCCGCCATTCCACCGATGCCGACGATGGAACCGACGGCCTGCTTCGGAAACATGTCCGACGCAGTGGTGTAAAGATTGGCCGACCAGCCCTGGTGCGCTGCCGCAGCGAGGCCGACGAGCCACACGGCGGTCCACATATTCGGCACCTGGGTCACGAGCACCACGGGCACCACGCAGAGCGCGCAGATGAGCATCGCGGTCTTGCGTCCCGCATTCACGCTCCAGCCGCGCGCGATGAGGCACGAAGAGAGCCAGCCGCCGCCGACGCTGCCGAGGTCGGCGAGGCAGTAGATGAGCACGAAGGGCGGGCCGAAACTTTTGATGTCGAGCTTGAACTGCGAATTGAAGAAGAGCGGCAGCAGATAGAGATACCAGCGCCAGACGGAGTCGGTGAGAAACTTCGCGACGACGTAGGCCCAAGTCTGCCGATGCGGCAGCAGGCGCAGCCACGGCACTTTCCCGGTCGTCGTCTCGGCGGGATCGCTGCGGATGTAGGCGAACTCGCCCGCGGAAAGACGCGGATGATTTTCCGGCGGACGAAAAGCGCGCAGCCAGAAGATGAGCCACACGAAGCCGATCGCGCCGGTGGCGATGAACGCCCATTGCCAGCCCCAAGTGAGATAGATCCACGGGACCAGCAGCGGCGCAGCGATGGCGCCGACATTCGAGCCGGCGTTGAAGATGCCCGTCGCCAGCGCACGCTCCTTTTTCGGAAACCACTCGGCGACCGTTTTGATCGACGCGGGGAAGTTGCCCGATTCACCAATACCGAGAAGGAACCGCGCGAGGCTGAACCCCGCGAGGGTCGCCATGCCTGCGTGCAACATCGACGCCGCGCTCCAGAAGACCATCGCCAGCGCGAAGCCGACGCGCGTGCCGATCCCGTCGAGCACGCGCCCGACACAGAGCTGCCCGATGGCGTAGGCGACCTCGAACCAGAAAACGATGTCGGTGTAGTTCGAGTCGGTCCAGCCGAAGATCTTCTTCATCTCCGGCGCGAGGATGCCGAAGACTTGGCGGTCGATGTAATTGATCGTCGTGGCGAAAAAGAGCAGCGCGCAAATAACCCAGCGGTAGCGGCCAATGCGCAGTGAGGCTTTGGCCGCATCGGAAGCGGCGAGTGGGTCGGGGGAACTCGGATTCATTTCGTTTTTTTACCGCGTTCGATGGTGACGTTTTCGGAAACGAGCGGACCAGCGTCTTTGAAGACGTCGTCCTTTTCCACACCGCGAAAGACACAGTCTTTCAAGCGCACGCCCTCGATCACCGCGCCGGGAAACGCCGTCACGATCGCCACGCTGCCGCTCGACTGGCTGCGCACATTTTCGATCAGCACATTCCGCAGCACCGGCTGGTGCGGGCCTTTCGCGCCTTCCTCGTAGTCGAACTCGACGGACAACACGGCTTTCGCCACGCGCCCGATTTCCACCGCGCGGATGTGGATGTCTTCGATCACGCCGCCGCGCACCGCGTTCGATTTGAAACGAAACGCGCGATCGAGATGCGGGCTGTCCATCGTGCAGTCGGAGACGAAGACATGGCGCACGCCGCCGGAGACTTCGCTGCCCATCGTCACGCCGCCGTGGCCGTCCTTCATCGTGCAGCGGCGGATGACGATGTTCTCCGCTGGCACGCCGATGCGCCGCCCGTCATTGTTGCGCCCGCTCTTGATCGCGATGCAATCGTCGCCGGTCTCGAAGACGCAATCCTCGATGAGCACATCGCGGCAACTCTCCGGGTCGCAGCCGTCGTTGTTCGTGCCGAGGCTGCGCACCCTCACGCCGCGCACGGTGACGTTCGTGCAGAGCACGGGATGAATTTCCCACATCGGCGAGTTGATGATGGTGACGCCTTCGATGAGCACGTTCTTGCAGCGATACGGCTGGATAAAGTTGGGCCGCAGAAAGTGTCCCTCGCCATAAATCCGTTCCGCCACCGTCACGCCGTCCGTGCCTTGTTTGTCGAGTTGCTTGCGATCCGGCGTTTGTTTCGTCGCACCCTTCGACTTGTCATTCCACGCCCACCAAGTCTCCCAATTCGCCGAGCCATCGAGCGTCCCTTTGCCGGTGATCGCCACATTCTCCTGCTCGAAGGCGTAAATGAGCGGCGAGTAATTCATGCACTCGATCCCCTCGAACCGCGTGAGCACCACCGGCAAATACTTCGCCGGTTCCGCGTTGAACCGCAGCGTCGCACCCTCCGCGAGTTGCAGGTTCACATTGCTCTTCAAATGCACCGCACCCGTGAGCCACACACCCGCCGGCACGACCACCCGTCCGCCACCGGCAGCGTGGCACGCCGCGATGGCCTTGGCGATCGCGGCAGAACAATCCGCGTCATTGGTCGCACCGAAATCCGTGATCGGAAAATCGCGTTCACCGAACTGCGGCACCTTGATCCGCGCGAGGATTGCGGGTTCCCCGTCCGCGGACGGATCGGCGCAACGTGCCGGCGCGCTCCATGCGAGCCAGCAAACGGCGAGTGCAGCAAATCGGGAGACAGGGAACATGGGCCTCGATCCTGCCTATTCCCCTCCCCACCCGCAACGCCGGTTTCGGCACGATCAATTGAAAATGAGGCATTCACCAAACCGAGGCGAACAAGCGAATCAAACTTAGAATGGAGCCGGCAGACGGATTCGAACCGACGACCTACTGATTACAAATCAGTTGCTCTACCAACTGAGCTATGCCGGCATTTGGAGCGGGCGCACTATGCCCGCCTATTTCTGAATGGCAAAGAGATTTGCCAGTGCCGGAAACCTCACTTCGCCGCCGGGGTGAGCGTGTGTTCGCCGAGGCTGAGTTCGGGCGGAAGGGATGCGGGAATTTCAAATGGGAGATCGAGCCCGCGGTGGTCCGCGCTTTTCTCGACGATCTCGTTTTCGTCGCGGCGAAGCTGCCTGCGCTTTTCTTCGCTGGAGGGGACGTGCAAAACGTAGCGCCCGGCGGCTGGATTTTGAAATGCACATCGGTCCCGCTCGCGAAGGGCACCCGGACTTGCACGGCGGCGGCTCCCAGCGCCATCTCCGCGCTCCAACTTTTCGCGCCGGGAACTTCCACGCGGATCGAATACCGGCCCTTCTGCACGGCGGGCAGGACGATTTCCGATGCGACGGGCAGCGACCAGCCTGCCGATTCCGAATCGTCCGAATTTTCATCCTTTGCATCCAGGCGCATCAGGCTGATTTCGACCTTCTTTCCCCGGTAAAAATCGGCGGGGCGATTGAGCGCGAGGTGGAGCGTGACGGGCTCGGCGCGGACGATGACGGGAAGGCACTCGCGAGCGGACCGACGATGAGCTTTTCCGAGTCGAGTCCGCAGGCTTGGAAAAAGTCGCCGCGCACCTTGAGCAGATCGTCATCCTCGTGGCTCAGGCGATTCCAATCTTTCTGGAGTTCCAGCGCGGCGCTCACCGCCACCGGGAGCCGCCGCTCGCGCACCAGCGCGAGCCAGCGCGCCCAACTCAGCGGGATGCTCATCGACTGGTAACCCGTGCCACACCACGAATCCCATCGGAAGCGCGCGAGATCATCGAGCACGTCTTTTGTTTCACCAAGAACGAGGCGGTTCAGCACGGCGTAAAATTTTTCGCGGTTCGTCTGAAAGGCAATCGCCCGCTGCGTCTCCGGCTCTTTGGCGATCGGGCGCGGCTGGTAGATCGAGTTAAAATAGGCCCACGCTTCGCGCAATTCCACGGGCGCGGTCTTGAGCGATTCCGGCAGCGGCGCGCGTGTGGCTGGAAAGGACAGCGGCGCGCGTTTCTCCGCGCGGATCGCCTCGATCTCGCGCGCCGCCAGCGCGCTCACGACGGAAATAAAAATGTCGCGGCGCTCGAAATAATCGGCGGGGAGCAGCGTCGAGGCTTTGGCCGCGCGATCAACTTCATCACCGTGCGCTGTCTTGAGCGCCTTTTCGAGCAGCCCGGTGTAAAGCTGCCAGGGATCATCCTTTAACTCGCGCTGCGGCTTTCAGCTTGCGCTCTCCGTGCCGAGCTTTTCGAGCAGAGCCAGCAAATCCGCGGCGGGCAAACCCGTTTCGCCATATCGCGGCACCACTTTTTCGACTGCCTCGAGGAGCGCCTTCCCTTTCAAACCGGAAATCTCCGCGCCCGTCGAAGTTGTCTCGCAACGCCGGAACGCGAAGCCGAAAGCGCACAGTGCGAGCGCGAGCAACCGGACGGGAAATGCAGGAAGCTCGCGCATGGCTGGACACGATAACGCGCCGGGGC
>JAYVRQ010000530.1:0-4133 GCA_043776145.1 Chthoniobacteraceae bacterium | reverse complement strand
CGCTGCAAGCAGGCCGGGCAGCTCGCGTCGAAGATGCGCTTCCTCAGCGCGTCGTGGGTCGGGATGCTGCAGGATGGCGCGTGGCTGCGGCACGCGGCGCACGCGAATGCGATGGCGGCGCGGCTCGAAACGCATCTCGCGGAACTGCCGGGCGTACGGCTGCTTTTTCCGCGCGAAGCGAATGGCGTCTTCGCCGAACTGCCGCCCGCGGCGATCGCGGCGTTGCGCGCGAAGGGCTGGCTCTTCTACACATTCATCGGCGCGGGCGGCTGCCGCTTCATGTGTACGTGGGACACGCAGCCCGAGGATGTGGATGCGCTTGCCGCGGACCTGCGCGCGGTGCTTTGATTCCCCCGCCCCATGACCATTCCTTATTACCAAGTCGATGCCTTCACCGATCACGTCTTCGGCGGAAATCCGGCGGGCGTCTGCCTGCTGCCGCACTGGCTCCCGGACGCGATGCTGCAAAAGATCGCGCTCGAAAATAATCTTTCGGAAACCGCGTTCATCGTGCGGCGCGGGGAGGAGTTCGAGCTGCGGTGGATGACGCCATCCGTCGAAGTCGATCTGTGCGGGCACGCGACGCTGGCCTCCGCGCATGTGATTCTTTCGGAGCTGAATCCGCTTTTGGCAGACATTCTTTTTCACACGAAGAGCGGCGTGCTCAGTGCGCGGCGCGATGGGGCGCGCATCACGCTGGATTTTCCCGCGATGAAGGCCGCGCGCTCGGAAGTGCCCGCGGCGCTCGCGGGCGGGCTCGGGTGGATTCCGCTCGAATGCTGGAAGGCGCGCGATTATCTCGCCGTGTTCACGTCGGCGGATGAAGTGCTTTCCCTCGCGCCGGATTTCTCCGAACTCGCGACGCTGGATTGTCTCGGGGTCATCGCCACCGCGCCGGGACATGACTGCGATTTCGTGTCGCGCTTTTTCGCGCCGGGCGCGGGCATTCCCGAAGATCCCGTGACAGGCTCCGCGCACTCGACGCTCATTCCCTATTGGGCGGCGCGACTTGGAAAGTCGCAGTTGCACGCGCGGCAGCTCTCGGCGCGGCGCGGCGAATTGTGGTGCGAGGATCGTGGCTCGCGCGTCGGCATCGGCGGGAACTGCGTGCTCTACTCCCGCAGTCAGATCGAGATTCCGGCTTAAAAAAACAAAAACGCCGCGCACCCGAAAGTGCGCGGCGTTTGAAAACTAAATCCGGCGTGCGCTCAGCCCAGCGCGTCGAGCTTCGCGAGCAGGCCGGCTTTCCCGGTTCCCGCGCCGACGAGTTGCTCGCGGACTTCGCCGTTTTTCAAAAAGAGCAGCATCGGGATCGAGCGCACTTGGAAGCGCGCGGCGAGTTCCTGATTGTTGTCCACATTGATCTTTCCGACCTTCGCCTTGCCGGCGCGCTCGTTGGCGATCTCCTCGATGATCGGGCCGATCTGGCGGCACGGGCCGCACCACGGCGCCCAGAAATCGAGCAGCACGGGCAGGGTGGATTTCGCGACTTCCGCCTCGAAGTTGGCGTCGGTGATTTCGGTGACGTTTGCGCTGGCCATTGTATCCGATTATCCGACCGCCGAGGAGGCGGCGCTGAAGGCGAGGTAGGCGGTGGCAAGCGCGGCGAGCGCGAGCACGAGCGCGGCGATGGCCAGCGGATTGATGGCGGGATCGGCGGACGCGCCCGACGATTGCATTGCCAGCGGCGCGGTCTGGATCAACGCCGCCGATTGCATCGCCGACTGTGGCCGGGCTCCGAGAGGTTGGGTTTGTTGCATTTTGACAGTGGCTTTCGGCAGCGCAGGCTTCGCTCCACCTTCCGGCGGGAGCGTGATGCGCGCGGTTTCCTTTTTGGGCGCGGCGGCTTTCATCGCGGCGGGCTCGGCCACGCCGCTGGACGCGGGCGCTCCCATGGGTTTCAGTGGGACGGTGGGGCGGGCTCCCAGCGAAGGCGGCTTCGGAGGGGTCGCGCCACCGGGTGCGCCGGGCGGCTTCAGAGAGGGAGCGGCGAGGCCCGATGGCGGCTTGGGCGGTCCGGGAGGCGCGGGCGCGGCGGGGCGGGAAAGCCCCCCGGGAGGCGCGGGTGCCGCACTTCCCAATGCCGTTGGCAGCTTGCTCGTTTCCTTCTTTGGCGCGGTGCTGAGCGGTGCGGCGGGTTTGCCGGGGACGTTGATGCGGACGGTCTCGCGCTTCACCGCGGGCTGGTCGCTTTTCGGCGGGAGCGTGATGCGGATCGTGTCGTTCTTCGTCGCGTCGTCGGATGCGTCGGATGCTGGAGGATTTTCGTCGGCCATAATTTTTTTTCGGAAGGTGGTTTCGTCGTGTATCTCATCCGCGAAAAACGGTGTCAATACGTTTGTCCGTCATCCTTCGCGAATGCGCCCGCGAACTTTCTCTTGCCCCGTTTTTTCCCGCGCGCATACGGTGCGCGGATGAATATCCTCGTGACCGGCGGCGCCGGCTTCATCGGCTCCCACCTCGTCGAAAAATGCCTCGCCCTCGGCCATAGCGTCGCGGTGCTCGACGACTTCAACGACTTCTACGACCCCGCGATCAAGCGCGCCAACACCGCCGCCTTCGCGAAACACGCGCCCATTCACGAAGCCGATCTGCGCGACGCCGCCGCCATCTCGCGCGTGGTGAAAAGCGCGCCCTTCGACACCATCGTGCATCTCGCCGCGCGGGCCGGCGTGCGGCCATCCATCAAGGATCCCAAGCTTTACCTCGACACGAATATCACCGGCACCTGGCACCTGCTCGAAGCCGCGCACGCCGCCGGCATTCCGCGTTTCGTGTGCGCGTCGAGTTCGAGCGTGTATGGCGTTTTGAAAACCGCGCCCTTCCGCGAAGACATGGCGCTCACCGCCACGATCTCGCCTTACGCCGCGACGAAACTCGCCGCCGAGCAGCTCTGCTCGAACTACTCCCACCTTTATGGAATGCGCACGATCAACCTGCGTTTCTTCACCGTCTATGGCCCGCGGCAGCGCCCCGACCTCGCCATCCATTCCTTCACCAAATCCATCGACGCCGGCGCACCCATCCAGCAGTTCGGCGACGGCACCACGCGCCGCGACTACACCTACATCGACGACATCCTGCAAGGCGTCCTCGCGTGCCTCACCTTCGCGGGGGAAAAGTGCGAAGTTTTCAATCTCGGCGAAAGCCAGACCACCACGCTCAACGAACTCATCGCCGCCATCGAGCGGGCGCTCGGGAAAAAAGCGGTCATCCAAAAAATGCCAGAGCAACCCGGCGACGTGCCGCTCACCTACGCGGACATCGGGAAAGCGCGCACCCTCCTCGGCTACGACCCGCATACCCAAATCGCGGAAGGCATTCCGAAATTTGTGGAATGGTTCCGCACGCGCGCGACGTGAGCGCGTTCGCGGGGAGCGCCCGCAGCGCCCGTGCGCGCCGATCGCGATCGTCTTCCAGCCGGAGAGATAGCCGAAGCGTTCGCCCTTGCACCGATCCTTGCGCCGAATACACCAAGCGTCCCAAATTTCGCAAAACTCGAACCCAAGCGAGTATGCAAGGAAGCCGGCTCCATATGGCGGAATGAAAACTCCATGCGAAAGAATGGAAATTCCACAGCGTGGAATCAGGATCTTAGATGGAGGGAAGGAAGCGCCCATGGAGCGGGAGAAAATCGCATGGGAATGAAAGGGGGAGCCATACCGAGGCCGGGATATTTTCCACCCAAGAATGGAAATTTCATGCGAAGGCCGGAAGGCGCGATACGAAAGAAGGGAGTTTTGCCACCGTTCCCGAAGCCCGCCGAGGGATGCCGGGCGCGGCCATTCTGCAGCCGCCCTTTTCCTCCTGTCCAAGACGGAGCTTGGGCACGAGGGGAATCCGCCAGCGCATGGAGCCGCGGGGGCTGCCTGCCAGCGCCTCGCGGAAATGTCTGAACTGTCATCGGAAATGCGGCCTTTGGCGATTGACGCCCGGATCCGCGTGCACACGCTCCCCGCGACGGTGGACATCGCCGGCATCAAGACCGTGGCCATCCACGACGCGAAGCCCGTGACCCTGCTGAGCGGAAGCCTGTAAGAGACTGTGTAAAAAGTCATTTAGCGAGTCTGCGGAGCATGATGCGGGAGGCTTGAATGAGGATCATGGCTTCGCTGGAGGCAGTTTTGGTTTCG
>JAYVRQ010000529.1:0-4133 GCA_043776145.1 Chthoniobacteraceae bacterium | reverse complement strand
CCGTGGTTTGCGCGGACATGCTGGCTGATGTTTGAGTAGTATTCGTTGAGCAGCACGGAGAAAGCGTCCGCATCGTCGAGCGACTCGGAAAGGGTCACGGAATCCTTCAAGTCGGTGAAAATCATCGTCGCTTCAACGCGTTTTCCGCCGGGTTGGAACTCCTCGCCTTCATCGATTTGATCGAGAATCTCCGGCGGGAGAAATCGCTCCGATCCTTTGCGCGTTCTGGCACGCTTGCGCGCTTCAAGGGAATAGTTTGCCGCCCAGGACCAGGCAACGGCAACGGGGGTTTGGACGGCGACGGGGACGAGCCAATTATACCAAACATTGTAGTGATCGAGCCACCAAAGGGCGCCCCAAAGGGTTGCGACGGCGAAGACAAGGCCGGCGAATGCAGCCATTAACGGACGCAACCGCGCGAGAAGACCACCGACAACAATCCCGACCACGATGATGAACGTCCCCTCAGTCCATTCGTCTCCGCGGGTGAGCCAGTTTTCGTGAAGGAGATTTAGCAAGGTATTCGCGTGAACCTCAACGCCCGGCATGAAGTCTCCGCCCCATCGCGTCCACGGATCGCCAAACTGGTCCGAAAACGTGTACAAGTTGGCCAGCCGGTTGCGTCCTCCGATAAACACGATCTTATCCTTGAAGAATCCCTCCGCCACAATCTCGGAGTCGAGCGCTTGAAAGTAACTAATGTGCTGAATCGTACCGGCGTGGCCATAATAATTCAACCAGCGATCCCGAAGCGGCTCCTCGTAATCGTCCGGCAGGTGCGCACCAAGGAACTCGGCCAGAATCCAGGTACTGGCGGGAATTTGATTTGCGGCGGAAGAAATGCGCCGGACGGCGTTGTCGCGATCAGTGTTCAACCCCAAACTTCCCGAGCCTCTTGCCGCTCTCCTCAAGATCGGAATTGGGGGCATCAAACTTTGTTGTTTAGCTACAACGGCCGAAGGGGTGTTCACGTTTTTGATGGTCTGCTTTTGCAAGATGCCCCATCCGAGGAACACCTTCCCATTCTCTCCTATTGCGGCCGCGAAATCTTCATCGCCACCTGATTCCTCGCTCTCGTCCGTAAAAAGCACATCGAAGAAAACCGCCCGCGCACCCTCGTGCGTCAGCCGGCGCAGCAGTCGCGCGTGGACAGAGCGATTCCAAATTCCAGAACGAGGTTGTTTCAAAACCTTGTCCGACTCTTCGTCCATGTCCACGAGTTGAACTTCCGGCGTGGACAGGTTATCCCCCCGAAACAAGAACATCATGTCGTAACTCAGCCGGGCGAGTGGCTGGCCGAGCCGCACATAAAAGGCCACCCATCCAATGCCCGCCGCCAAAAGCATCCCGGTCAGGATAATGTGCAGCGGCCTTAACGGAATTCGTCGCATGGCCTAGAAACTCAGCTTCACGCGCAGCAGCAATGTCCGGTCGCGCGGCAGTTCGCTATACGGATTCAACGGCGCGAGGTGGTAGTCTTCGCCGGTCGCATTGAGCAATGCGCAACTGATCTCGCACTGGTTGCGGCGGAAGCGGTAACCCGCATACAAGTTAAACTGCCAGAAGTTATCGCCCGGCTGCCGCTCGTCGAATGGCGTGGCCCGAATGTCGCGCATCACACCGCTCTCATTCTCCTGATTGAACCATTGTGCCTCCGCTTTCGCGAAAAAACCGCGGGGGTGATTGTAGAGCGCAAAAAGATCAATCTCGTGAAGCAGGCTTTCCTGAGTGCTGTCGGCACCGGGAGCGAGCGGGAGCGGGAGTTGGGGCAGGATGCTGCGAAACTTGGAGCGGGTGAAGCGATAGCGCGCGCCGATGGCCCAGCGATCACCGAGAAGCTGATTGGCGGTGGCGGTGAGTGCGTCTTCGCGGTAGATGAGTTTGTTATCGAGGCCGGATGGGACGGAGCTGGAATTGAGGAAGACACCCTGGTTGTCAAACACGTCGATCGCGCCGACGACGCGATCCACATCCTCGAGAAGCGTGTCGAACTGGACGCCAAGATAAGTGTGCGAAGGTAGCTTTTGCTCGAGGCTGAGACCGTAGAAGCGATAGATCGAACCGGCGACGGAACCGACAAGCGATTCGGAGATAAGCGTGCGCGAGGTTTGGAGAAAGCCAGCGACCTGGGTGGGTTCGAGCCGGATGCTTTCGTCGAAGCTCGCGCCGCTGATGGCCTCGGTGTACGCCGCGCGGATCGTAGTCGAAACAGTGGGCTGGAGGATCAGCCCCGCTTTGGGTGAGACATGGTTGAGAGCCACATCGCGCGCGCTGACCGGCGGGCTGCGGTAGTTCTCCGGGTAGTGGAGCCGGTCGAAGGTCACGCCTCCCGTCAGAGTTAGCCAGGGGACGGGCCGCCAGATGTCATAGGCATACAAACTGTCGCGTTCAAAATCGACGGAGTAGTTTTGGTCCGAAGGCGGATCGGTGAGCAGCGGTCGGATGAAATCGGGCCGGGCATTCCCGATGAAACTAAGGCGATCCTGCGTGGTAAAGGAGCCTTTTTGGTAACGCCCGCCAAGGATCAGGGTATGCCCGCCAAGGGTGAAGATTTGCTGGAGTTCGCCAGTATAGATTTCAAAGTTGGCGCGGTAGTCAAAATCGAGAGGGTAACTGCCATACAGGTCAATCGTTCCGCGACCGGCAAACGCATCGAAGCCGTTCGATTTCCTTCCTGCAGCCAGCAACCCTCCGATGTCGCGTCCCACGAGTTGCTGGCTGGTCTCGCGCGCGGTGAGCACCTGATCGTTCGCGAGCCTTCCGGCAAGAAGGAGCGTGTGGTTGCCGGGATTCCACTCGTGATGCCAGCCCGCGAGGATGAGCGCGGGATCTTGCAGTTCGCGGAAGTCCTGCGTCTGGACCGAAACCCTTCGATCCACTTCGCGGTTGTCGTAGTGCTGGAAGGTTTCGCCGGTTTTCAGATCTTGAAACTTTGTCTGTAAGAAGACGGTATCCTGCGGGCCGAGTTGCAGCTTGAAGCTCTGGTAGGTTTCGAGGCGGGAGATGCGATTATTGGGGCGCAGGCCGTCGTTGTATTGGTATTCGGCATCGAGCGCGTAACTCATGTTTCCGAAGGTGCCGTATTGCGATGCGACCTCGCGCAATTCGCCGTTGGAAAAGTATTCGGTGATGCTGCTGAGCCCGAGCCGGTCGCCCTCGAAGAGCTTCGAGTATTCCTGTTGCGAGACGAATTGCGAGAGCGGCCCGCCACCGACGGGCGAAAGAAGATTCGAGAGCAGGAGTTCACTGAACCACGGAGTTTCGTAGCGCAGCAGGATGCGCGTCGGATCGCGGAGTGCGTTGTAGGAATTGGCGAGGAAAAGATGGGCTGGAGCACTGCTGTAGTCGGCACTCACCGCGCGCGTCGCCTCCCGGACGCTTTGTTCGATCATGCCGTTGTTTTGATAGATCGCCGCGAGGTTCGTGCCGCGCACCGCGAGATCCTGATCGAGCAGGAAGCGCGAACGGTAAAGCCGGCGGTTTTTGTTCAACTCCTGCGACTTTTCCAAATCCCGGATCGCTTCGTTGTATCGGTTTTCCTGCTTCTTTTGCAGTGCCGAATAAAGCCAGGTCGTGGGATCGTCCGGGTCGAGTCGGCGGGCGTTTTCGAATTCATCCCCTGCAAGTGCATCGTCGCCAATTTCCGAAAACGCCTTGCCCAGATAGCTGCGCAGGATGGAACGATTCGGCTCCATCGCCGCCGCAATTTGCAAGTCGCGCCGCCCGGCGTCTTCATCGCCCTGACGGATGGAGCACAGCCCGTGTCCGAGCCAGGCATTGCCAAGCCCGCCGTCGAGACGGATGGCTTCATCGAAGGAAGCGCGGGCTTTCCCGATATGGTTTTGCGCGCTTTCGAGGAAGCCTTTTAGTGCAAATGCCTGCGCGTTCCGCGGCGAGAGTTTCAGTCCATTTTCCAGAGCCCAAAGCGCCTCTGGCGTGCGGCCAAAACTGAACTCGAGTTCCGCGACGCGCGTCCACGCGAAGCCGAATTCCGGCGCGAGCCGCAACGCCTCCCGTGCCGCGGTCAATGCACCTCCAAGATCGGCGCGGCTTTGCAGAAAATAGGAATGCGCCAGCCATTCGCCCGCAGTCCGCGGTTCCCCGGCAGATTTCCAATCGGTGAATTTTACCGC
>JAYVRQ010000528.1:0-14909 GCA_043776145.1 Chthoniobacteraceae bacterium | reverse complement strand
TGGCTTTTCCGCGAAGCCAAACTCGGCCCCATCATCGGCACGCGCACCTGGGGCGGCCTCATCGGCATGACCGGCGCCCCCTCGCTCATCGACGGCGGCAAAGTCACCGTCCCGACTTTCAGCATCTACGACACCGCCGGAAAATGGGTCATCGAAGGCCACGGCGTCGAACCCGACATCACCGTCCTCGACGACCCCGCCGAAATGGCCAAAGGCCGCGACCCGCAGCTCGAACGAGCCATTCAAGAAATGCTCAAAGCCCTCGAAACCAACCCCCCGCGCCCCGCCAAGCCGACCTATCCGAACCGGGCGGGGATTTAGGACGAGTTTTTACTTGGAAAAATCCACGCGCACTGCCTTTCAAACGGGCTTCCAATATGTGCGCCAGCCTTTGTTCTGGACGATGGCCGAACGCGGAATTTGGAACAGGATCAAAGCCATTCCGAGACAGTCGCCGCACGCAAAAGCAGCGTTCCAGAAGGAGAACCATGCGGTTACAAACACCAAGAGTGAAGGAAGAATGCCTGTCGCGGCCACTGCGAGCGGCAGAATGGTAATGACCAGAAAAGGCATGGCAAACACGAGGAGAAATCGGTTCCGAGTGAGCGGCCCCGAGTAGTGGGCGAAAAACAAGAGACGGCTCGGCCATAACCCGATGATCGTTGCCGGCGTGCGTCCGAGACGAGGATGCACGATCGCATGAAGAAGTTCGTGAACTACAACCAGCACGGCCAGGGAGAAGGGCGGTATAAAGGCGATGAGGGCCGGATGAGCACCGTTGATGTCCATTGAAGCAGGCGGCAGGACATGCAGCCAGCAATAGCCGACTGCGAGACTTAGGATGATGGCGATGGGCAACGCGAAAAGCTGCATCAAGAGCGGCCCCGGCTCGCGAATAGGTCGCCATGAATCGTCTGGCATGAAGTCGTCAGGAATGGGGCCGAAGTGAAGACGCATAAAACCTGAAACCAGAATTTACTCGTTTCCAAGTTGCACTTGGAAATGCCCTGTTGGCGAAGTTTTACTTCGGCGGTGCGGAGCCGGACGAAGCGCAGCTACGGAAAGTAGTGCGCGTCCATTTGCAACTTCGGCACGAGCGGGCGTTCCATCAATTCAAGCGAGCCTCGTTTGGACGCGGTCTTCCGCATTGATTTCCAGAACGCGGATCGTCGTTCTCCCAATCGCCGTTTTGCCGAAAAGGAAAACGCCCTTCCAAACGAAATGGTCCGCCCATCGCTGATTTCGCGGATTGAAAATCGCGGCGATTGAGCCAGTCTCGGGATCAATGCCGGTGAGATTGGCTCCTTTGTGCAAATTGCAGTCGATGCAGGCCAAAGCGAGATTTGCGAGGTCGTCGCCCCCGCCATGTTTTCGCGGAATGATGTGCTCGATCTGAAATTTCGCGACCGGCGATTGCGCCTGGGCCAGACCGCAATACTCGCACTGATCTCCAGCCCGCTGGCGGACGAGCATCCGCGTCCGCTCATCCATCACGAAGCGAGAAGGCGGCGCGCTTTCGCCTGGAGCACGGCGATGAATTTATTCGCCTGTGCATAGCCTAGGTATTCCGCACGCTCCTCATCCGTCAGCTCTCCTTCGTTGGCTTTCCCCGCCAACTCTTCGATGCGCTGCTGGAGCGTTTCGTCACCATGAAAGTCGATGATCTCCATCGCCTGCGCTTTGCTGAGAATTCGGAAGACTGGTTCCGTCGCGCGGTCGAATGCGGCGGCATCTATGGTCTGAGACATGTGGAAGAATTAGCACCGTCTCGAACCGTGTCGAGCAACGAGCCGCCGTTGCTCACGGTGCCTTCACGATCCGCAGCCGCATGTGGAGGCGGTTGGTCGCGGTGAGCGGGGCGGCGGGGCGGGGCGTCACGGTTTCCATGAAGTCCGCCGCGGGTTGCGCGCCGATTTCCACGGTGACGGGCTGCGGGCCGGGGCTGGTGTTGTCGCGCCAGGTCGCGAGGTCTTCGGAGACTTGCACCGTGTAGGTGAGATCGGTCGCGGCGGGGCGGCGGCGAAAGCGCACGGCGAGATGCGACAGGCTGGTTGCGCTATCGACATACACGAACGCCTCGATGGGAGATGGATCGCCGCGCAACGGATGCGAGCCGGTGGCGTATTCGAGGAGATTCGCCGCGCGGTCGCCGTCCGGGTCGGCGAGGAAATCGGTGGTGGGAGCGGTGGCGTCTTTGCGGAAATAACGCGCGCGCCATTCAACGTAGGTCGCGCAGCGCGGGTCGATGTCCGCGTCCCACGGCTCGCTGCCGGTGGCGAGGACTTCCTGCGGAGTCGCGCCGTCGAGGTCGCCGCGGCTCACGGCTTTGTCGCCGAAACCGAGGCCCGTGTTGCTGCCGGTGTCGGCCCAGTAAAGTTTGCCGGCGGGGAGGTCGAGCACGAGGCCGTGCGGCGTGTCGAGCCCTTGGTAAAGCGTCTGCACGGCGGGGCTCGTCCCGACATTCACCGGCAGCGCGGCGAGCGGGCAGCGATGCACTTTTTTGTCGTCGCGATTGATCCAGTAAATCATCCCGGCGGCGGAATCGACGCACACGCCACGTGCGTTGTTGTTGCCGGTGACGATGGGCTCGAAGCCCGAGCCGTCGAGATTCGCGCGAAAGATGCGGTCGTTCCCATTGTCCGCCCAAAAACATCGGCCCGTTCGCGAAGTCGAGCGCGATGCCGCGGATGTTCGTCCCCGGCGAAGTCACCGCGCCGCTGATGGCGACCGTGACGAGACCGGTCCCGTCGAAATTCATCCGCTTGATCGCGCTCGCGCCGCGATCCGTCCAAGTCACCCCGCCCGCCCACGCGGCGGAAGTAAAAAAAGGGGGAACAGCGACAGCAGCAGGGGAAGGGTGCGCATAGCTTTCCGATGGGCCCGCGAAATAAGGATGGCAAAGTGAATATCGCGCCGAAATGCGTCTCGCGCTTACTTGGTAAAGAAGTTCCGTATCCTGTCGATTTCCTCCGCGACGCCCAGGCTCGCGGGGCACCACGGACCTTCCGGGCGGATGTCAAAGACCTTGCCATACATATCCGAAAAATTGAATTGCCCGAGTAAATGGGTGCGAAAGTCGGGGGCGATTTCGCGGACGCGGCCGGCTCCACTGGCCGCGGCTTTCCGGATGTTTTTCGTCGCGTCGAGCTGGGTGCGGAGGTGCCTGGCGGAACGCTTGTCGCCCCCATCGCGGAAAAGGTCCGCGCTTTTGGACAGGCCGGCGATGGCTTTGGTGAGATGGGCGATTTCCCCTGTGTGGAAATACAGCCGGATTTTGGCGAGGGCGAGGTTGCCGGTCACGGTGGCGATGGATCGTCTGTTCTCCAGCTTTTCCTGCAGCTTGAGGGCTTCTTCGAGGTCGCGCACTCCGCTTTCGATCCACGTCTTTGCATCCAGGCTCTGGCGCGAGCTTTCACTGCCGATGGGTGCCTCGGAAAAATCCACCTCTCGCACCAAGTTCATCCCGCGATTTGCCCAGCCGCTCGCTTCCCCGCGGATGTCATCCACGTCTTTTTTCCCAGCGATGGCGATGCGCCATTGGTAGTATTCTTTCGCTCCCTGGTAGTCTCCCGACAAAGTCCGGCACACTCCGCAGCCTCCATTATCCTGCCCGAGCAGGAGGTAGGAAAGCGGCAGGTCCGGCCCCGCCTCGATTTTTTTCCCGATGGCCAGTGCCTCCTCGAAGCATTGCATCGCGGCTTTGATTTTAGAATCCATTTTTTGCCGGTTCATTTCCCTTTCCGCATCCAGGAAATGCTCCAGTTGAATGCTTCCGAGATTGCCCTGGAGACAGGCCCGGAGCATCTTGGCTTTTTCCGATGAATCCGCCTCGGTCAGAGCCCAGGCTTGTTTATAATGGATCAAGGCATCGTGCAGCTTGTCGGCCTGCCGGTAGGCGACGCAGAGTGTATTCATCAGCGTGGCCCGCACCAGCAGGCCGTCGATTTCCGCCGCCGCTTGCAGTGCGTCGTCCAGCCACTGGATGCGCTCCGTGTTTTCCTGAAAAAAATCGCAGAGCCGCGCGCCGATGGCTGGAAAGAGAACCGCCAGCGCCCTCTTCTCCATGAGCTCTTCGGCAAAGTATTTCTGCGCGTCGAGGCGCGCTTTTGCGTAATTGCGCCAATCGGCTTTGAAGAGATTCATCGCCTTCTTCGCCCGCTCGTCACCGCCCGCGTTGAGCACCTCCCCGGCGTAACCGAGCCGGGCGCAGTAGTGGATGCAGTAGCGCCGGTGGAGCGCGGCCTTCTCCCCGGCATCTGAAGCCAGGCGCTCTTTCGCGAAATCCCGCACATCGTCTGGCAGAAAAAAGTAATTTCGGTCGGAGTGGCGGCGATCCCAATCGTCGAACTTGTTTTCACACGCCACGAGGCCCAGCCCGTGCAAGAGCTGCAAAAGCTCGGAAAGAAGCGCGGCGTGCCCGTACCCGGCCACGCCGCAGACTCCCAGCTCGTCGAAGGCACCCGGAAAAACGGAGAGGCTTAGCAGAGTGCGGCGGGATCCGGCATCCAGGCAATCGTCCCACGTTTTTTTCAGCAGAGTGTCGATGACTTTGCTGGCCGAGCCATGCACCCTGCCGGTCTTTGGCGTGGCGTTTTTCTTTTGGTGATATGCCAGGAAAAGATTCGCCGCCAGCGGAGCCACCGTCATTCTATCGTCATCCGCCTGTTCATTCCGCGCGCGACACGCTTCAAAGACCGCGGAGGCATCGGGCGTTCGGATTTTGCGCTTTTTCAGATATTCGGTCACCTCGCCTGCGTCCCAGCCGGTGAGTTCGATGCAAACGAACCGGCGGTGCGGCATCCGGTCTTGCAGCGGGCCGCTGATTTTCTCGCGCGAGAGGAGCAGGGCCATCGCATTGCGTTGCGGCAGCAGACGCTCGGCGATCTCTGGATCGGTGATGTTATCGAGTGTGAGAAAGACCTTCCTCCCGCCCTCTCCATAGCTGGCGAGCGCGTCCTGGTAAGCCTCGGCCAGCGCGCCAAACGGAGCGGTGCCGCCTGTTTCCGACACGCCCGGCAGCGTCCCGTCCGGTATTTCCATCACGTTCAGGCGCGCAAGGATGCGGCGCATGTGCTCATGCACTTCCCGCTCCGGGTCACCGCCTTCCGCCACGGTGGAGCGGCTCAGATTGTAGTAGCATCGCACGAGGGTTTTCCCCCTTTGGGAAAGTGCCTTCAACTCATCCGCCGCGCGGCTCGCCAGCTCGGTCTTTCCCACGCCGCCCGGACCCTCGATCACCAGAAAGGGCGCATGATCCAGGGTGATTTCCTTCGCCAGATCGCGGATGCGCCTCAGTTCTTTCTTCCGTCCGATGAAAGACGGGACCGGATCGCGATGCACATCGTGCAGACGCTTGACATCCTGATGCGGGCGGGCGGGTTCCTTCCCGGCCGCGTCCTGTTTTCGATTGCAAAACCGTCCGTGGATTTGACCGAGCAATTCCTTTCGCTCTTCCGAGTTCAGCAGGGTGGGTCCCGTCCTTCCATCGCCGCCGTGGTAATAAAATTCCAGACTATGGATGTCGGTCTGGTGATTGTGCCACCATGCGGCCAGACTCTTTTTCCCATCGCTCTTGAGATGCAGAGGTTTTGGATACTTTTGATGCAAGTAGTCCTCGCTTCCTGGAATCACCCGCAGATTGTCGGAATACTGTGTCACCCAGCGCCGGTCTTCCGAGAAGTCGTTGAGTTCGATTTCCCATAACTCTTCCCCCGGATGGCGGCTAGCCTGCTCCTTGGCCAAAAGGTGCAGGGCCAGCCAGCGGGCCACGAACTTGTCCCGATGGGCCGATTGCGGGCTCGTGCCCAGAGTCCGCCAATCGCCCTCCGTCTCCTCCTGGATCGTGAGAAATTCTTTCCTACTCTCTTCCCAGTGAAGAAATTTTCGGATCAAAAACCTGAACTTTCGCCGCGGCATCCTGGGAGGTTTCTTTTTGTTGGTGTTGGGAGAAGCATAGTTGATTTCAAAATGTCGCCGAAAAAATTGCAATCATAAACGGGCCGCGACCTCGTTTGGTGCTGGCTGCCGGGCGTTGGACGTTGAGCGTTGAACGTTGAGCGTGCATATCGAGCGTGGAAGCCTTTCCGGCAGCTTCGAAGAGGCGACATTCGACAGCCCAGGCTCCGCGGTGCGGCGCAGAGGCACCGCCCTGGGTTGCGGGCAGCCAGGCACGCGAGCCCCAAAGAGACGGCACCGCCTTTCCCCTGCTCCCAAGCTCGGGAACGAGGGTGAATGCACGCCGCGTGTCGGCAGGTCAGGGAAGCCGGGGAAACGTTTGCACCGCAGCGGAAGCCTCTCCGTCCATAAAAACACGGATATTTGCGAAAGCTCCCAAGGGATTTTCGCAGGGCGTTTGGGAGCTTTGGGAGCTTTGGAAGCTGTTTTGCTTCCTTGTTTCGGGGAACCGCGAGTCCGCCTCCCCGATGCTGGTGCCATGTCAAACGCACTTCGCCTCAAACTCGCATCGGCAGCCGCAGCGGCGGTGGCTGTATGCGTCGCCTTCTTCACGATCCCCTCTCCAAACAGCCAGCCGGATGCCAGCCAGCCCGCAAATTCAACGCAGCCCGCAGCGTTTTTCGTCGGCGCGGGAAGCGGACCCGGCCTGTCCGCGCCGGAGTGGAAAACGGGCGACGCGGCTTCCTTCACGATGGGCTGCGCGATTCACATCGAGTCCGGCGGCGTCTCCGGCGCGGAAAAAATGTCTGGTGTGGCGACGGCGCTGGTGCTCGCACCGGAGGGCGGTCGCAAGCGCCTCGCCGTGGTGCTGACCGGGGCGAAAGTCGAGGGCGTTGCGGCGGACGAAGCGCGGGAAATCCGCGCGATGCGGCCCACGCCGCTCATCCTGGAATTCGGCGCGCGGGAGGAGCTTTTGGTAACGCTCGCGCCGCGCGGTGCCGAGCCGGGCACGGTGACGCGGATGGCGGGGCTCTTTCAGGTGCAGGTCGTGCGCCCGGCGGACCCTGCGGCGCGCCAATGGCAGGCCCGCGAGCGGGATTGCAACGGCGTGTGGGATGCCGAATACCGCCAGGCCGGTGCGGAAATCCGCAAGACGCGGAAGCCGGCGTCCGCGGGGATGCTGGCCGTGTCCGCTTCCGAGGCGGTCGCGGTGCCCGGCGCATTCTGGGTGGCGACTTACGATGCCGGGGAAATGTGGGCGCTCGAAGGGGCGACGATTCGCCCGCATTATTCGCTGCGCAAACTGCCGGGCGTGGATGCGGAGGGGCTGGCGCTTTTGCAAAAAATCGACACGGCGGCATTCGAGCGGGTGACGCTCGTCGCGCCTGCGGGGAAACCCGAGTTGCCCGCTGGCGAGACTGCGCCAGCGACGATCCCGGAGTGGACCGCAGCGATCTCGAAGGCCGAGCCCGGCGGAGCGAAAGAAATGGGGCGCTGGCGTGTTTGTCTGGAGGAATACCTGCGCGAGCATCCCGAGGCGTGCGCGGAGGTGCTGGGGGAAATCCTGGCCGCGAAGGTTTCACCGATTGTCTCCAGCCATCTGGTGACGGCACTCGAGGAAGCGGGCGCGGTTCAGGAGATTTTCACGATTCTCAAAGGCGCGGATGTCCCGCGCGATGCCTTCATCCAGGCGCTGCACGCGAGCAAGGCGCTCGTCACCGACCCGGAGCGGATGCTTGCCGTGGTCGATCGGGTGCTCGCGAGCGCGGAGTATGAAAGCGATCCCGAACTTTGGAGCGCGGGAGTTTCCGCATGGGCCGAGCTGGCCCGCGTGAATGCACGGGGGCGAAAGGCGCTGGAAACGACGCTGGACGCGGTGCTTCAGAGCCCGGTGGAAAGTGCGGTGGCCGAGCGGCTCCTCGTGACGGCGGCGCGCGGCAGGGTGACGACCGGCCGCATCGCGGAGCTGGCGCGCACGGTTTATTCCGGCGGCGATCTGCCGCTGCGGAAGGCGGCGGTGCCCATCCTCGCCGCGACGGATGAAACCTTCGTGCAGACCGCCCTGCACGATCCGCAGCCGGAAATCGGCCTGAAGGTGCTTGAAGAATTTTTCCCCGAATCCGGCGCCGACCCAGCCGGGGCCATCGCCCGCTATAAGGCGGCGGCCGGGGATCGCACGATTTCTCCGCGCGTGAAAAACCGCGCGGTGGAAATGCTCGCGCAGCTCAAAAGCCGCGAGGGCAGCAACGCAACAGCAACAACACAATGAAAACAAAAAGCGAAAACCACCCTCCCGTTTCATCGGGAGGACCACTGAAAACACAAATCCATCCTCAAAATAACCATATGAAAAAAAACACAGCAAACGGCGGCATCCTGCCGTCACTCCCACGGCGCTTCATCTGCGCCACCACCGCCGCCACGCTGCTCGTGGCCGGCACACCGGTTCACGGCTTCCTCGTCTCCGTCGGCGGCGGCAGCCTGCCCGGCATCGTCCTGCCGCCCGTGACTCCCACACCCGCGGACCCGCCGCCCGCCACGCCCGCCGTCATCCCAGGCGATCCGCTGGCGACTCCCATCCTGAAGACTTACAAAATCGGGGGGGACTGGTTCGGGGGCGACAATCGGCTTGAAATCAGCGAGTCCACCCTTGGCGGAAAATACAGTCTGAAGGCGGAAGATACTTGCACCGGCCATCTGCTCAGGCTGGACTTCAAGCTCGCGCACTTCGAGGGCCGATTGGGCGTCGATTCCACGGCCGGCACCGGCAGCATTTTTGCCGATGCCGATGTGGTCGGGCAAAACCTGATCCATCTCGACGAAAAGTTCACCTCGGCGAAAACGTGGACCATCTCACCCATCACCAGGGAAATCCAAACTGGCAGCCTGACGTTTTCGATATTTGGCCTGCCGGCCTCGATCTCCGCTTCCGCCAGCGTCAGCGCCGGGGCCGAGGCGAAGGCCAGCCTGGATCCCGAGCCCGTCGGGCTGCCCTCGCTGCACGCGAGCGGCGGTCCGACGATCGATTCGGCGGTCCACGCGACGGGGAAAATCGAGGCGTTTGTGCTTTCCGGGGGCGTCTCCGGAGATCTCAGCCTGATTAAAGATACGGCGGCGGGAGACGTGAAGTTCACGCCTGCCTCGAAGCAGGTTTGCTACGGGCTGACGAATACGATCCGCACTGCCGACGGCGTGGTGAGCGGATGGATTCAGGTGCGCGTGCTTTTTTGGAAGAAAAAGTTCACACGAACTCTCTGGGAACGCCATTCCGACCCCAAGACCGAGACCCTCGCCACCGGCTGCGTGACGCTCTAACCGGGCATCCGTTCAGGTGAGAAGCAGTGCCGACTGGGCGGCCACGATACTCTTCGTGGCCGCCCTTTCCGCGCAGCGGCAAAGCCCGTCAAAAGGTTTTCCAAGCCTGTGAAAGCCGCAGGCACGGCCATCAAAGCCCTGTCACTTTTGGAATTGCGCGCACGCGCGGATTTTACCGCCGCGTATTCAGGATGCGGTTGGATTCGTTGAGCGTGACGCCTTGGAAGCTCATGCGCAGACCCTCGGGATTCGCGGCGTGGGCCATCGCTTCCTCGCGCGTGATTTTGTTCGCGCCGACGAGCGCGCGCAGAGCCTGGTCGAAACTTTGCATTCCTTCACCCGCGCCGAGTTCCATGATGCCGGGGAGCTTGTCCGTCTGGCTGGATTCGATGGCTTTGGTGATGCCCACGTTGTTGATGAGGATCTCGATCGCGGGGAGGATGCCCGCGTTCACCGCTGGCACGAGCCGCTGGCAGACGACGGCGCGCAGCGTGGCGGCGAAAAGCTGGCGCGCGTAGTCGCGCTGTTCGGTGGGGAAAAATTCGATGACGCGCTGCACGCTTTGCATGGCGTCGGAAGTGTGGAGCGTGGTGATGACGAGGTGGCCGATGTTCGCCGCGCTCATCGCGGCCATCGCGCTCTCGGCGTCGCGCATTTCGCCGATGACGATGACGTCGGGATCCTGCCGCAGCACATGGCGCAGGCCGTGCGCGAAGCTCGCGGTGTCGAGCCCGATCTCGCGCTGCTCGATGAGCGACTGGCCGTCGTCGAAGAGGTATTCGATGGGGTCTTCGAGGGTGATGATGTGCTTGCGCGCCGTGCGGTTGATGTGGTCGATCATCGCGGCAAGCGTCGTGGATTTTCCGCTGCCGATGGCTCCGGCGACGATGACGATTCCGCGCGGGCTTTCGGCAATGCGCTGGATGGTCGCGGGGAGATTGAGTTGGGCGAAATTGCGCACCTGGCTTTTGACGAGCCGCAGCGCGAGGGCGATCTGGCCGCGCTGCTGAAAGGCATTCGTGCGGAAGCGCCCGAGGCCGTCGATGGCGAAGGCGAAGTCGATCTCGTGCCCGGCGGCAAAGGCGTCGCGCAGATGCGCGGGCGCGATGGTGTCGAGGACGGCGCGCAGCCACGCATCGCTGGGCGCTTCGCTTTCGATGGGGCGGAGCTTGCGGTCGATGCGGAAGACGATGGGCGCGCCGGCCTTGAGGTGGATGTCGGAAGCGCCGGAGTCGCCGGCGGAGCGGAGGATGTTTTGGAAGACGGGGTCCATGTGAGGCTAGGCGAGAAGCTGGTCGAGGTGATCGAGGCAGAATTGCGACCACGTTTCCAACGCCTCGCGCCGGGCGAGGAGTTGCGCGCGGTCGAGGAATTGCAACTCGGTAATCATCGCCTCGCCTTTCTGCACGTCGTCGCTTTCCAGCGTGAAAACGTGGACGACGCCGAGATGCACGCGGCCCACTTCGGTCGAGTCGTCGTTGAGAATGGCGGCGATGCGGTTCGTGTATTTCGCGACGAGGCGGAGTTCTTCGGAAACCTCGCGCTGCACGGCGGCGTCGTAGGCGGCGCGGTCGAAGGTAAAGAGCCCTTCGTCGTGATCGTTCATGTGGCCACCGATGCCGATGGAGCCTTTCGCGACGAGCCGCTGCTCGCCCGCCTTTTTCCCGCGAACGTAATGCAATACGCGGTCGCCGTGGACGAGGACGGCGTAGGGAATGATTTGTTTCAGGCTGGGATCGTTCTCGGCGGGACCGCGCGGGGTGAAGAAGTTATTCTCGCGTGCGAGCAGCGCAGGAAGATAGCGATCCACGTCGAAGCAAAGCCCTTGAAACGCGCCGAGCTGATCGAACAGGGTGCGGCGAACGACGAGAATTTGTTCTTCTTTCATCGCGGCGTTGTAGCGAGGGAAAAGGGCGATGGCAATGCGGGCGGAAAAATCGTGTTCGTGCTCGTCCTCCTACTCGTCCTCGAATCCGCGCATTTCGAGGACGAGTAGGAGGACGAGGACGAGCACGAGTTCCTACGCGGGAAACTCCACTTGCCCGCGCCACGCATCGCGGCTAGTCTCGCGGCCCATTTTCCTATGAGCACGACCACCACATCCACTCCCGCAACGACCACCGCAACGCCTTATGGCGAACTCGGCCCGAAGATGACCGGCGCGGACATTCTCGTTGCGGCGCTGGAACGCGAGGGCGTGGACACGATCTTTGCCTATCCCGGCGGCGCGTCGATGGCGATGCACCAGGCGCTCACGCGTTCCAAAAAAATCCGCACGATCCTGCCGCGGCATGAGCAGGGCGGCGTGTTCGCAGCGGAAGGTTACGCGCGCGCGACCGGCAAGGCCGGCGTGTGCATGGCGACGAGCGGGCCGGGCGCGACGAATCTGGTGACGGGCATCGCCGATGCCTATCTCGATTCGACGCCGCTCGTGGCGATCACCGGCCAGGTGCCGCAGCACATGATCGGGAAGGGCGCGTTTCAGGAGACGGATGTGTTCTCCGTAACGGCGCAGATCGTGAAGCACAACTATCTCGTGACCGACATCAACGACCTCGCGCGGATCGTGAAGGAGGCCTTCCACATCGCGCAGACGGGTCGCCCCGGCCCGGTGCTCATCGACATTCCCAAGAACATCCAGATAGGCACCACGCAGCCCGTTTTTCCGACCGAGGTGAACCTGCGCGGCTACAAGGCGGGCGTGCAGTGCGGGGATGCGGAACTCCACGAACTCATCGGCTTCATCCGGCAGGCGAAGCAGCCGATGATTTATTTCGGCGGCGGGATCATCAGCGGCCACGCGCACGAGGAACTGATCGAGTTCGCCGAGCGCGCGCAGATTCCCACGGCAGGCACGCTGATGGGGCTCGGCGCTTTCCCGCAAAGCCATCCGCTCTCGCTGCGCTGGCTCGGGATGCACGGCACCGTGTATGCGAACAACGCCGTGAACGAAGCCGACCTGCTCATCGCCGTCGGCGTGCGGTTCGACGATCGCGTGACGGGGAACTTCGCGAAGTTTTGCGAGCACGGCACGATCGTCCACATCGACATCGACAACGCGGAGATCAACAAGAACAAGATCGTGCGCCTGCCGATCCAGAGCGATGTGAAGTATGCGCTCGGGCGGCTGAACGAACTGCTGGCGAAAGCCGGGTACGAGCGCAAGGCCAAGGGCTGCACGCTCTACCCCGAATGGCGCGCGCAGATCGCCGCGTGGAAGGAGCAGTTCCCATTTCGCTACACGGACACCGAGGACGCGATCCAGCCGCAGTATGCTATCGAGATGCTGCACGAGTTAACCGGCGGCGATGCCATCATCACGACGGGCGTGGGCCAGCATCAGATGTGGGCCGCGCAGTATTATCCCGTGGATCGTCCGCGGCAGTTCATCTCGTCGCTCGGGCTCGGGTCGATGGGCTTTGGCTACCCATCCGCGCTCGGCGCAAAGGTGGCTTTTCCCGACAAGCAGGTGATCGACATCGACGGCGACGGTTCCTTCGTGATGAACATTCAGGAACTCGCGATGGCGAAGGTGGAAGGCATCGGTGCAAAGGCGATGGTGCTGAACAATCTGCACCTCGGCATGGTGGTGCAGTGGGAGGATCGCTTCTACCAATCGAACCGCGGCCACACCTTCCTCGGCCTTTTCAGCGACGAAGCGCGCGTAGTGGCGGACACGACGACGATCTACCCCGACTTTATGAAAATCTGCGAAGGCTTCGGCGTCCCCTCGCGCCGCGTGGAGCACAAGAAGGATCTGCGCGCCGCGATGGAATGGTTCCTCGCCGAAAAAGGCGCGTGCATCCTCGAAGTGATGGTGCCCTACACCGAGCACGTCCTCCCGATGATCCCGGCGGGCGCGACCTACAAGGACGTCATCACCGAAGGCATGACGACGCTCAAAGCCGGCGACGGTTTGTAAGTCGGCAGTCTCCCGCCCTGCGTCGGCGCGAACTCGCCGCCGTCAGCGGTCGTAAGCCTGCTCCCCTTTTTTTCCGGTAAAGAAATTCTCGAGATGCTCGCCGTGGCGCACGACGCGGTTGCCGAGACGGTGGAAGAAATCGGGCAGGCTGCGGAACCGCTCGCCGGGCTGTGAATAGCGGCTGTCCTGGCTCTGCCCGCGATAGACATTGTCATCCTGCGCCACAAGCGGCGGCGGGTTGCCGCGCGCGTATTCGCGGTCGCTCGCGATGTCGCCGGCGGAAACGCTGGATCGCGATTGCTCTAGCACTGCGCCGGAATCCGCCGCGAGCAGCATCGTCCCGACTTTCCCGCGGCGTCCGTCGAAAAGCTCCACGGTCCAGACCGGCGCGCCACCGCCGCTCCCGCTGCGGAGCGAGTAGTCGAGCCGGTCGAAGGTCTGCCCCGTTTTCTGCGTCTCCTGATTGACGATGGTGAACACGCCGTCGCTGTCGAGATTCAGCCGACTGAAATCCATCGCCTCCCCGACCGGCCCGCGCGCGACGGGCGTGCGCTCGCCGATCACCCGCCCGCGCTGCACATCGACCTCGCGGACACCGCCGCGCGCGCCCGGCTCGCTGAGCACGATCTTCCACACCGCCGGCTGCGGAGCGCCGCTGCGTCCGCGCATTTCGATCACGCGCTTCAACGCGCCCTGGCCGCTCTCTTTGCCAACGACGCGCAGCGCGGTGTAGGCGGTGGCGGCCGGCTCAACGGAAAGGGCAGAGGCAGCGGTCAGAAGGAGGGCGATGGGAGCGGCGAATTTCATGGCGGCGACGATGGAACGAAGGCGCGCTGATTTCCAGTGCGAATCGGGCCGGGTGGGAAGTTGTCCGTCATTTGTCATTGGCCGCGCATGGATCACTGATTACTGACTACTTCTCTTCTCGCATGAACCCCGACGCCGACCGCCGCGAAAAGCTGCTCCAAGTCTATAAAGGACTCGTCGAAGTCAGCGCGCTCATCAACGGCATCACCGATTCCGCGGAACTCATGCCTGCGATTCTCGATGTCGCGCGCCGCGTTTTTCAGGTGCAGGCGGCGTCGCTTTTTCTCGTGAACGCCGGTGGCGATCTCGAACTCGCCAGCGCCAGCGGGGCGGACAACATTGCCGCCGCGAAGATCATCGTCCCGCGCGGGCAGGGCATCTCCGGCTGGGTGCTGGAAAATCGTCTGCCGCAGCTCGTGCCCGACGCCTACGCCGATCCGCGCTTTTACCGCGACGCCGACCGCCAGACCGGCTACCGCACGCGCTCCATCCTGTGCGTTCCGCTGACGCGCAACGACAAGGACATCGGCGTGCTCCAAGTCTTGAACCCGCTCGATCGCGAGCAGTTCGATCTCTCCGATCTCGAAGCCTTCACCGCCTACGGCAATCTCGCCGCGACGGCCATCGACAAGCTGCGCACCATCCAGCGCCAGCAAGAGCAGCAGCGCACCGCGCAGGAATCCGCCATCGCGCGCGACATTCAGAAAAGTTTCCTCCCGCAAAATCTCCCGCAGCGCGCCGAGATCAGCTTCGCCGCGAGCTACCGTCCCGCGCTGAATGTCGGCGGCGACTTCTACGACGTGATCGCGCTCGGGCCGGACGAGTTTTATTTCGTCATCGGCGATGTCTCGGGAAAAGGCACACCCGCCGCGCTGCTCATGGCGCAGGCGCTCAGCATCCTGCGGCTCATCCTCATCCCCGGCATCTCGCCCGTGACCGTGCTCGCGCGCTGGAACGAAACGCTGTGCGG